>JBFKXH010000083.1:0-7092 GCA_041638175.1 Thermoplasmatota archaeon | reverse complement strand
CTGGTCGGCAGGTGGGGTTGTGCGTATTGACGGGCGACTTGCCGGAAGTTGTGGGGCAGCTTTTGCTGCCGGCGACAACGGCGTTTCCGTCGTCGTATCGGTAGCAGACACCACGATTCTGACGACCAGCGTGGACGTGCTTTCCGTGGCTGCCGAGGCGTTCACAGTGAACTTTGCCGGTAGCAGTGCTTCGGATGCCGGCGATACGCTGACTCTCGTTTTGAGTGCGGCCGGCACGAATGCTCCGTACACAATCTCCGGCGGGGAATACACCATCGCCGTTGGCGCCGCCGGCAACACGTGTCCGTCGGCTGCCTTGACGACCAACCAGAACGCTTGGAATGTCGGCAGCGACCTGGGTTTGACGACCCCTGGCGCGACCGCGTGCGAGGCGGCCATTGATGCTGCAGTGAATGCCGGCACCATCGATGTCTGGGTCACCATCTGGGGCGTCACCCAGAACGGAGCCGTTCCGGTCGGTGCATAAAGCAACGACATCCCTTCCACCCCTTTTCCCCTTCCCTTTTGTAGGACTTGGTGCCAAGTCACTGTATGGACGACGAAGGGGTCTCTCCCGTCGTCGGAGCGATCCTGATGACCGCCATCGCTGTCGTGATGGCGGCGTTGGTCTGGGTGCTTGTCACGCCCCAGGATACTCCGCTCAAGGACGCCCGCATCGGTGCTGCCGAGCGGGAGGGCGGGGAAGTCATCATCGTCGGGGTCTTTGGTGGCGATGTACTCTGGGAGGACGTGGACGTCACGGGCTGCGATCCGCACACCTTCACCGGAGAAGTGCGTGGTGGTGAGATCCTCACGGGTTGTTCAGGGACGGTCACCATCGCCCATGGTGGGTCCGTGGATGTCCAATTGGATCTACGGTAGCCATTGGGCCGGCCGCACGGGCGCGGTCTTGAGTCGGTAGCCGTACCAGACCCCCAGAGCGAGTCCTGCCAAGTGGGCGAAGTTGCCGATGCTGTTCTCTGGGCCGATGACGCCAAAGACGTCCAGCAAGGCGAACCCAGCAACGGTCGCCCAGAACGGCGCGGGGATGATGCCGAACAGGAGCACTTGGTTCTTGGGCATCAGCATCACCAAGACGCCGAGGATGAACATGATGGCGCCGCTGGCACCCAGGGCGAAGCCCGGGTCGAGGGCGACTTGGGCGACCCCTGCCAAGGCGCCGCTGACGAAGAACCAGAAGAAGAAGCGCTTCTGGCCGATGATGCGTTCCAAAACGGGCCCGAAGCTCCAGAGCATGAATCCGTTGAACAGGATGTGCGTGATCTTGACCAGGCTGTGGCTCAGGGTGGAGGTGATCAGGGACCAGGGTCGGATGAACCAGTCGGGCCCGATGAGGAAGGTCCAGACGAAGGCGGATGGCAAGGCCAGGGCGGTGATCCATTGCAGGACCCAGATGACGCCGATGATGGCCAGTAGGGCATGGGTCGCCTCTGGTTTCCACCGGGTCTGACTCTGTTCCCATACGCGTTCATGGATCGCCACGGGTTGGCGATTGGGCCGCCCCTGTTGAACGCACCGCATCTCTTTTGGTCTGGGGCCGTGCGGGGGTCGTGGACGAGTATCGGTTCCTGCATTTTCCGGCAGAAGCGGTGCACGTCGATTTCCGGCGCTTCGGGCGGCTGCCCGATTCGGCCCAGCGGGTCTTCGAGGCCATTCGGGACGGTGGGCCTCTGACCCATACGGAGCTCCATGAGCGGACGCAGATCCCGCCTCGTACGATCCGCTTCGCGATCAAGCGCCTCAAGGAGGAGGGGTTCATTGACACCCGCTGTTCCTTGCGGGATTGCCGCACGTGTTTCTTCTTCGTCCACAAGCGTTGTGTGGGGATCGAGGCGTTGCAAGCGGCCCGGGATGCTGCTGAGTAAGATTTATCTTGCATGAGCGCAGAGTCATCTGTTATGCTCGTGGTCGAGCCTGCTGCGGGAGAGGATCTGATGAGCGTGGAGAAGCTCGCCCATGACCGTCTCAAGTCTTCGGTGCCGCGGGGGTCGTGTTGCATGGTCGCCCGGGACGTGGATTCGGATACGTTGTGCGGCTTCGCCGTTGCGCGCCGAGAAGATCCCTGTGAGGGCCATATCTTGGCGCTCGCCGTGGACACTGCCTATGAGGGTCAAGGGATCGGCGGTGCCTTGCTTCGCAGCGTCAGTGAGAAGATGCACGAAGCCGGCGCGATGCACGTCCACTTGGACGTTCGTGCGGACAATCCTCGTGCGCAGGCGTTCTACGCACGCCATGGCTTCGCCCCGGAAGGCCTGGTCCCCAACGCGTATGACGACGGCGCGGACGCGGTCCGCTATGGTCGCGGCGTCTAGTTGGACAGGGCAGCCAAGGCGAAGGCTGGTAGGCCTTCGTCGCGGGCTGGCTCCGGCTCCGGAGCGGCCTTTGGTTCTGGTGCGGGTGCTGGTTCCCCAGCCGCCAGGCGTAGGAAGCGGTCCCGGAGGCGTTGCATCTGATCCGGCTGACCAAGCATGGTGGTCTCCGCAAGTCCCTTCCCAAGCAGGAAGACGGCACGCTTGTGGTCCGTCTTGCTCTTGTGGATGTGTTGCGGTGACACGTTCAGGTTTTCGTATTCCCCGAACTCGGTGGTCATCGGAATGTTGGCATCCTCCATGAAGCGCTTCACCTGGCACAGTAGGCTGTGAAGCTGCAGCAGCTCGTCTTTGTGCATCCCATTTCCAGAAACCAAATCGGCGAATATATACGTTCCCGGCGTAGCGCCCAGGAAGGCACCCATTATCGCGTTAGTTGAAACAAAGGAAGTAGGGGTTTACGGAAAGTGAACAAGTTCACCCGGCGATGGTGACGCGACCGTCGAAGATGGTGGTGCCCACCACGACCACCTTGACCAGGACATCGTCGCCAGCCCCGAACGGACATCCGGCGTCCGCATCCAAGACGATCACTTCGCCCGCCGACCAGGAGCCGTCGCCCGAAGCATCGCACGTGGCCCCTTCGACTTGGACGGTGACGTCGTCGTGGCCGTACGGTCCTTGGTGACCTTCCTTGATCAACAGCACTTGGAGCCTCCCAGGATCAGGGCTTCGCACGGTCACGGCGGCGGATTCCTGGCTCAAGGCCGCCAACGTGAAGGACCCGGCCCGGTCGCCCGCAAGGAACACCTCGACCGTCGATCCGGCCGACAAGTGCATGCCGCAGCCTTGCGTGTCGCTGTTGATCTCCAGCGCTTCGCCAAGGCGCCAATGGTGGTCCCCCTCGGGCGCGTACGCCTCCTCCGTGCAACGATGGCCATCGACGTTGATGCGGAAGTCGGTGTACCCAGCGTCGTCACCCTCGGTCAGCGTGATGCGCACCACGCTCGGTCCTGCTTGATCGAATTCGACGGCGGGGCCCGCGCTTGTACAGCCAGCCAAGGCCACGGCGATCAGGCACAACAGGATACGCATGAGGCGACAGCGTGCGCTGGGGTGTTAGGTGTTGTGCGAGGCACCCATCGCCGAAGATGCGTTGGCACTGGGCGCCCACGGCCCTCGGCGGCGCCCAGCGTAGGCACATCGGTGGAGCACACGCTCGCTTCAGCGAGTCTCTGGGGCCAGGATCACTGCAGATCGTCTTTGGTGAGGATCTCGACCGTGTCGGGCACCTTGGACACGTTGCCCATCTTGACGCCCACGACGGTCTGGACCTTCTTGTCCGCAGCGATGTCCAGCAAGCGCTGGGTGATGACGCCATCGAACACGACGGTGTGGATCTTTTCCTTGCCCGCCTTCAGAGAGTCCGCCAGTTCGCGCACAGGAAGGTTCTCCTTCAGGGCAGCGCCGGCGTCGTCGAGCAGGTTGGCCTTCAGGGTCCCGGCCAGGCCAGCCAGGGAATCGCGAAGACCCGCGCGGGGGTCGTCGCCCTTGGGGGCCTTCTTTGCAGGGGCCTTGGCGGGTTTCTTCTCTTCGGCCGCGTCGTCCTTTTTTGCGCGTCCTCGGCCGCGGGCTGGCTTCTTTTCTTCCGGCTCGTCGTCCTTCTTGGGTCGGCCGCGTCCGCGCGTCGGCTTCTTTTCGTCGGCCTCGTCGTCCTTCGTGGAGCGTCCTCGGCCGCGGGCCGGCTTCTTTTCAGCCTCTTCCTTGGCCGGGCGACGCCCGCGCGTCGGCTTGTCGCCAGCGATCTTGATGCCGGTCTGGTTGACGTATTGGTCGCGGGTGAGCTTGTTCTGGAGGCACTTCATGACCAACTTGTGGGGGAGTTCCTCCACTTCGCGCGTCTTGGGTGCACGGGCCACGAAGTCCACTTCGCAGGTCTCCAAGATCTCACGGGCGATCAATTCGCCGCCGCGGTCGCCGTCCACGAAGATCGTGGTGGTCTTCTCCTTGGAGAGTTCCTTGATCTCATCAGGGATGTTCGTGCCTTCGACGGACACCGCGTTGCGGATGCCGAACTTCAGGAGGTTCTGGACGTCACTGCGCCCCTCCACGATGATGATGCTGTCGCCGGTCTCCACGTTCGGGCCGCACCAGCTCTTGGTGCCGCGGAACTTGCGGATCTCGGCCACGTGGACCGCAGAACGGACCTCTTCCGAGATCTTGGTGCTGTCCTGGGCCGGGTCATCGTTGAGACTGTTCAGGAGCTCCTTGGCACGTGCCAGGACCTGTTCGCGCTTGCTGGAGCGTGCGTCCTCGATCTTCAGGACCTTGACGGTCGCCTTGGCTGGGCCGATGCGATCGATGGTCTCCAGGGCCGCGGCCATGATGGCCGATTCGACCTTGTCAAGGGCGGACGGGAGCTCGATGGTCCCGGTCGATTTGCCGTTCTTCTGGTCGAGGCTGACCTCGATGCGGCCGATGCGCGCGCCCTTCTGGAGGTCACGCAGGTCCATTTCGTTGCCAAGAAGACCTTCGGTCTGACCGAAGATCGCGCCGATGACGTCTGGTTTCTCGACGATACCGTCGGCTTGGATGCTTGCTTTGATGACGAATTTCGTCGTGCTGGGGTCTACAGCCATTGAATCACTTCGAAGACGGGCTCCACGCTGGCCGCCGGGCAAAACCTAGATTTTGCTAGCTGAAAGAATTCCCTACAGGAGGGAAAGGTGATGATGTGAGCGTGATGCGGGCCACAGAGTGAACCCGTCTCTACCCCTCTACTTCCGGTGGAGGTATATCACGGTTGGGGTCAGGTCCTGGCAGGTTCATCGGCCTGGCAAAGAAATGGTCATGTTCCGCAGCGCCCATGGCCCCCTGTGCAGAAGACGGAACATGCGGTCCTCGCGATCGTCTGGGTGGTGGCCGCGCCGTGGCTCGTCCTGCTTCCGGCGGCCTGGGTCCTGGTCTACATGCTGGGGAGCACAGGGTACTGGGAACTCATCCAAGACGGCGCCTTGGGCTTCCTGTTCCTCTATGCGGCGGCGGTCACGGGGGCCCTGCTGCGCTGGCGGCGGCCGTTTGGTGGCGGCAATTCGGCAGGCACGATCCTCTTGTTCATGGCCGCCATGATCGGCCTGCTGTTGGTCGCGTTGGCCGGGGAAGGGCCGGAACGGATCGGGCAATCGATCACAGGCGCGGTGCTTGCTTTGCCCGGCGCCATCGTGGCCAACCTGATCTTGGTCAGTTGGGGCCGCAGCTATGGAGCGAGCATGGGCTTGACGCCCAAAGACCTGGGCATGGCGTAGAAGGCGCGCACCTGGCTTAGAAGCCCAGGGAGATCTTGCCGCCCTTCTTGAGCTCGTCCAGCGCGTTGGCGTTGGCCTTCTCGATCGCCTTGGGGTCGTTGACGTTCTGGCGGGCGCGCTGGTTGACGTCGCCGATCTCCTTGCGGCGGGCCGCGTATTCGGCTTGGCGCTCGCCCTTGACGGCCATGACCTTCTCGCGCAGCTCCATCGCCTTGTTGTGGACTTCGTCCGCCTTGGTCTTGATGGCGATGAACTCCTTGTGCTTGGTGTCCGCTTCAGCGGCGACCTGGCGGACTTCCTTGACAGCCGCGACGAACTTGTCGTGATGTTCGTTCGCCTTCTTTTGCAGGTCGACGACCTTCTCGTGCTCCTCGTCGGCCTTGGCAAACAGGTCGTCGATGGCGGCGTCCGTGTCGGAGATGTCCGTGGACAGGAGCTTCTGCTCGTCCAGCTTGGCCTGGAGTTCACGCAATTCGCGGACCTTGGCCGCCAGGGTCTCCATCAGCACGCGCTCCTTGTCGCGGGTCAGGACCGTGGTCTCTTGGCGCTTGGCCATCTCCTCCACTTCCTGCTTGAGCTTGCGGACCTGCAAAGGCAGGCTGCGTGCCACATCGCCGGACTTGCCCTTGCGCTCTGCGATGAGCGCCTTGGCTTGGTCCTGGTACGCGTTGCGAAGGTCCTTGTGTTCCTTCATCTGGGCGTTGTAGCGGTCGCGGGCCGCCTTCTGTTCGTCGATCTCCTTGGCCTTCTCTCGGCGCTGGTTGTTCAGAAGGTCGCGGGCCTCACGGGCAGCGCGGGACAGATCGTTGAGTTCGTTGCGCTGATCCAGCAGCCCATGGAACTTGTCCTGGAGGTTGCGGATGTCCACCTTCTCGTCGGTCGTCTTTTCGGGCGTCTGGGTCGTCTCAGCAGTCACGGGTACTCACCTGTGGACCGCGGCCAGCCAAACGTCAAGATAAGCGTTTAGGAACCGCCTCAGGCCCGTCGGCCCACGCCAACAGGAGAAGGCGTCCAGAAGGTGCGGTCCGCTCAGGCCAGGTAGACTTGCACCCGGACCCGGTTGTTGCCGTCCTCGGCAAGCCACGGGAACAGCACCGCGCGGGCGCTGCGGGGCGGCACCTCGACGGTCTCTTCCTCGGCCTCTTGACCATCCAGTTCGAGGACCAGACGCAAGCGCAGGGTCTCCGATTCGCTGTCGTTCTCGACCGTGGCCCGCGTGACGACCTCGTCGCCAGCCACCGGCTCGGCGGGCTCATGGACCACGCTGCTCAGGCGCACCGGCACGGATCCCGACGAACGGGTCCGCGGTGCGACGCCCGCATTGGCGGCACGGACCTTGACGCGAGCCCGGCCGGCCTTCCGGTTGAGCGGGATCCCGTCCTCAGTGGGGACCAGGTTGAGCGTCACATGGTCGGTCTCGCCGTCACCAGCGTCCTCCGGGACCTGGATGCGCAGCG
>JBFKXH010000082.1:0-7100 GCA_041638175.1 Thermoplasmatota archaeon | reverse complement strand
GGCCCTTGCGCGTGTGCTCGAACCAACTGGTGACCTCACCACTCTTGTGGTCCATCATGCCGTATAGGAAGATCTCACTGACCGGGCCATCGAATTCCAGGTCCATGTGGATGATGGGCTCCTGAAGGGCATGGATGCGGGGGTCGTCGGCATAGACCACGGGCGCCTGCTTGACGTGGGCCTCGGCGTAGCCCTGTAGCAGGGGAATCTGGCCGAGGAACCCCTCATCGCCCTGGAACGCAGGGTGTTTGCCGAGCGCCTGGATGTCCACCTTCCAGAGTTTTTCGACCGTGTCCACGCCGGCCGCGCGCAGCCTATCGGCGCGTCCCTCTTTGATCATGGGGAGGTCGATGAGCGACGGTACGGCGGAAGCCAACGCTTGCGCAAAACCACCGCGGTGAAAAACCCCTAACTCAGGTAGTTGCCATGATCTGCGTACCTGTAATCCTCCGGAGGTACCACGCGGTAGAAGACCGATGTGAACAGCTCGGCGCGTTGCTGCAGGGTCACGCCGACACCCCAGCACTTGAAGTCCTCGATGCCGAGGTCAGCCGGGCAGACGGGGGGATTGGTCAGGCCGGAACCCGCCGCGCCCCAACTCCACATGAATTCCTTGCCCGGCTCGACCATCGCCGACGATCCTTCGTTCCAGCCGCCGGTGCCGTTTTCGAGGCCGGCTCGGTCGATGCCCAGGTGCAAGGGGGATTCGCCTTCCGTCTCGAACGGGGAGAAGTCGGTGCCATCAGACATGATGAACGTCAGGCCGTTACCAAGCAATGAGGTGCCCTCCCAGAGCAACTCGCCCAGCACATAGTCCGGGTATCCATCGGTCTCGACCCGCTGGTTGGGCGTTTCATCGAGTGCGACACCGGTCCGGGCTTGGACGTATTGACACGTGTTGGATCGTCCCCCCGGACTGGATACGCTGCATGCCATGTAGACGCTGTATGGGATGTGTTCGACGAACGGCAACTCCGAGGCGTCCGCCTGGAGTTGGACCCGGAGTAGCGGGGAGACCTCGCCGGCGACCACGTCAACGTGTGCTTGGATGGCCGCGTAGCCCACCTTATCGATGAGTAGAAAGTGCGTCCCGGGAAGGAGGTCGCCGATGGCGAATGCGCCGTTGGCGTCCGTCTGCGTGGTCACCCCGGTTGCGATGACCGTGACGGTAGCGTCTGGAATCGGGAAGACGGCGGCGTCCACGACGATACCCTGGACCCCGCCGTGGTCCGCATCGGTCGGCGGAGCCGGGACCACGGGGGCTTCGGGCTCAGAGGTCTCTTTGTCGCTACAACCGGCCAGCATGGCAATGACGAGAACCATCAGCGCGCGCTTCATGCACCTTACGCGCCATCGCCCATATTCAAGGGTATTGGCCGCGAGATTGAATCTAACTAGGCAGCGTAGGGGCGTCCTCGAAATCGCCTTGCCGGCGCTCGACCGCGACGCCTCCAAGCTCGACCAATTCGTTGCCGTCCCATTGGGGCCGCAGCAGTTCGCGCGGCTTGCAGGTCGCCAACAAGTAGTTGGCCACCAGCGGCCAGGCCATCAGGACATCGGCGTAGCAGGTCGCCTTGGTCGCTTCCGCGTGGACCTTGCCCCAACTCTGTGCTTCCTCCAAGGTGCTGCCGGAGAGTCCGTTCCATTCGGGGCGGTCCATGGTGATGTTGACCGCATACTCATGGCCTTCCCGGTCGGTGTATTCGGTGGTCTCGCAGACGACTTCGCAGTCGTTGACGAAGTTCTTGGGAACGCCGCCGCCGAGGTAGATGACGCAGGACTTCTTGCTGTTACCCTTCAGCTGGGTGATCTCCCAATTGTCTGCCACCGGGTCGTGGATGAATGTCTTCTGCGTGCCGGCGCGCGTGTGGCGCCAATGGTTGATGCACAGGCCAATGCCCATGGAGCAATCCGTCAGAGCCGGGATCCAAAGAGGCACCTCAAGCCGATTGACGGCCGCGATGACCCCTTCATTGACCGCTTGCAGGCCATTGTAGGCGCGCCCCTCCCTGATCGTGTGGCCTACGTGGTCCATGAATTGCCGGCTTGTACGCGGCCCCGCGATCTCGTCGTCGTCGGCCAAGTAGGAGATGTATCCGTCGCAAGCACGCAGGAAATCTTCGTCGATGTAGGAGTCGTACAGCCGGTCGATCATGTGCTCCCGAAGCAGGAGGTTGTCGACGGTGGGACGGCCCTGGCCGACGGGCCCGCCAAGGCTCAAGTACAGGTCATCGTCGATGCAACCGCCGGTGCTGACCCAGGCATCGATGAGGCCTGCTTCCATGAGCTTGACGAACAGGTCCCGCATCCCGGTAGAGATCAACGTCCCAGCCGTTGCCAGAATGACCGTCGGGCGGGCCGGGTCTTCCATGGCCCGCCGCAGGATGTCGCACACCTGGCCAAGTTGACGGCCTTGGGCGCTGGTATTGCGCATCTGTTCGATCAGCGTGACCACGTCCGTGGTGGGGCCGACCTGCTGTACCGGGCGTTCAAAGAACTGGCTCTTTTTCCAAGTGGCTTCTTCCATTGTCACCTCCGCGCCATGCGACGCCCGCGGCTTTGCCGGTGGTGGTTTTCAGGGACCCTCGGATTTGAAGGTAACCCCGCGGTGCCTTTCCCATACGCCCCGCAGGACCTTTTGCTCGGAGGGGGTGAGGGTGTTCTCTTCAGCAGCCACTTCGACCGCCAGAGCGTACTCGCGAGCGCTGGCGCCGATGCCAGGGAAGAGTCGGAGCGCCAGCCCTTCGGCTCTTTCTTGGATCGGCTCGAACATGAACGCGAGGAGGATGGACGTGGCCAGCGCCAAGAGCGAAGCATCGAAGGGTAGCGAATCCCAGGGCAGCCAGGCGTTGAGGCTGTCCGTGATCGCGATGAACATCCCCGCGATGACCGTGACGGCCGCGGCCTGCGTGAACGTGGCGCGCGCCGCTGCATCCAAGTCCACGATCTGTCCGACCAGGACGCCGTAGACCACCAGCAGGATGAATGCGACGTAGACGAGCTTGACGGCGACCAGCGTCCATCCTTGAAGCAGGGAGCCCTCCACAGCAAGGTCGCGGATCGGCAAGAGGATCAATGCCCCGATGTCGCGCACCGAGAATGCCTGCAGGTACGCCCGGTTCTTGCGGCGGGCGTCCCCCTCCGAGCGCCGGAACACAATGACCGCGGAGGTGAAGCCGAGCAAACCGATCAGCAGGAAGGTCGCCTGAAAGGTGTCCTTGATCCACGGGTTGTCGATGCCTAGCAGGGCGGCGGCCAGGCCGGCGGACGCGGCTCCTGCGTACAGTACGATGCGGCCGACGCGGTGCTCAAAGGGCCGGGTCCAGGCAAGGGGCATGGCGGCAGCGATGAAGGCCAAATAGAGCAGGGGGCGGGATCCATTTCCGAGGAACTGGGTCGCCTGGAGTGCCCGGGATGCTCCCTCATGCTCGACGAACCGCGAGATGCCGACCACGAGACCGCCGGACGTAGCTCCATCGACGAGAAGGAGGATGGCAAGGGACCGGTTGACAAGGTTCTGCGGCGCCGCGTGGTACACGACGCCGGCAAAGGTCACGGCGATCAGGCCATAAATGATCTCGAGGGCGCCTCCGATCGCAAAAGGATCGACCATGAGGGTGGACCAACAAGGCCCAGATGGACCCTGCGGTCAGACCAGCCGCAAAACGAGGCTGAACGCGACGAGCGCGAACATGGGCCGGACCCATTTTGCTTCGGTCTGGATGTTGAGTCGGGATCCTGCGTAGCTTCCCGTGACCGTGCCTCCGGCAGCGGCAAGACCGGCGAGCCACGCGATCGACCCGTAGGCCATGAAGAAGGCCAAGGCCGCCACGTTGCTTGCCATGTTCAAGGCCCGGCCATGGGCGGCCGCCGTGAGCATCGAGCAGCCCGCAAGCAGGAAGCCGAACAGAAGCATGTTGCCGGTGCCCGGGCCCAGGAGGCCGTCGTAGAATCCCACGACGGGGGCCATGAGCAGCAGTCCGATCGCGCCCCAGTCTGAGATCGGCCGCGGGTGCTCACCAAGGCGCGGACGCAGGAGGATGTAGCCCGTCATGGCGATCGTCACGACCAAGACCCCT
Organism: Thermoplasmatota archaeon; assembly: GCA_041638175.1. GTDB lineage: Archaea > Thermoplasmatota > E2 > JACPAO01 > JAHFTW01 > JBFKXH01. Next base: position 3,021 of record JBFKXH010000082.1, on the reverse strand, counting down.
AGCAACACGGAACGCTCCGGGATGCGCAAGAGCGTGGCCGCGCCGGCGACGGATCCGAGGGCCGCCAACGGCATCAAACGCCGCACCAGGCGGCCATCGATGAGCCCGGCGCGCCAATAGTTCACGGTGGCCATGGTGCTGGCGCCCGTCCCCGCGACCTTGTTGGTAGCGACCGCGGCGTGGGGGGGCAGACCGGCCGCCAGGAATGCGGGCAAGGTGACCACGCCGCCGCCTCCGACGATGCTATCAAAGAAACCTGCCAGGAGGCCGGCCAGTGCCAGCAGGGCCAACAGCTCCGGTTCCATCAGGCCACCGGGATGGCTTCCGCAAGCACGCGCGCGCGTTGCAGTTGTAGCGGGGTTCCAAGGAGAATGATACGGTCTCCGGCCATGAGTCGAAGGGACGGCCGGTACGGCGTCGGGTGCCCGTCATGGCCAAGCCATGCGCCGATCACCAGTGTGCCGGTCTCGTCTCGGATGCCAAGCTCTCCGACGGGCCGTCCGATCCACGTTGACTCCGGCGCAATCCGGAACTCTTCGACCTCGACGGCGAGGCTCTGCGCGCTCAGACGGACGACCTCTCCGTGTGCGACGACCAACGCTTCCGCCCGGCTCAACTGCGCCGTATCGCCAAGCAGGACCAATGTGTCGCCGGCCAAGAGGCGCGTGTCGGATGGGGGGTTGACTGTCTCCTGTTTGCCCCGCTGCACGACGGCCACCGTCGCCCCGGTCAAGGCGCCGATGCGGCTCTCGGCCAAGGTCGAGCCGGCCACCGGGCTGCGCGGCGGCACGCTCACGGCAGCGAAGCGGACCCCCCAGGGGTATTCATCCATGATCTCATCCAAGAACCGGGCCGACGTCTGGTCATCCCCCAGGACGCGACCAAGCGCCGCCTCGAAGGCTTGGTGGAATCGGGTCAACCTGCGCCATGCGATGGTCGCAATGATCGTGGCAAGGACCGCAGCGCCGGCCACGACGGGCAGGGTGCGCGGAACCCAGATGCTGATGAAGCCCAACACCAGAACGACCGTGGCTGCGACCCATGCATCGACGAACAAGGCCCGGACCTTGCCTGCGCCGACCCGCTCGCCGGGTTGTAGACCCACCAAGGCCCAGACGAGGCCGCGGTAGTTCCGGTACCACCCGCGCAGCAGCGGCAGCGCCAAGGCGACGGTCAAGCCAAGCCACACGGCGGTCTCCGTGTATGCGGGGCCGGGTAGGTCTGGCACCAAGGGCTCCAAGACCACCGCGAGGGCCATGAGCGCGGCCACCAAGAGCGAATTGACGGCCAACCCCCGCAGGGGCTGTTGCCAACGATTCTGAGATGCAACGGTCTTGGGCCGTCGCCGCATGGCCTGGACGAGCACTTCAAGAGGGGCACGCACCGGGGCGGGCCAGCGCGTGAACCACCGGGACGTCTTGCTGGCGGTCATGCCAAGCAAGGCAGAGATCGGCAGCAACGTGATCATCGCACCGACCACCACGTCCCGCATGGCGGGGTGGGCGAGCCCCTCACGTTCGGCGACCGCCACGAGGATCAAGTTGAACTCACCGATGGCTGCCAGAGCGGCTCCGGTCTGGAGGCTCGCTTTGAGATTGAGCCCGGCAGCCGAGGCCGACGGGACATGCACAAGGTGCTTGGCGACCACGAACGCCGCCGCGACCAGCAAGAAGAGCGGCGCGAACTTGAGCGCCGAGATGGGGTCCACGGCCCACCCGGCGGCAAAGAAGAACAACGCCGCGGCCACGTGACGCAGCCCGGTCAGGGCATTGCGGGCCACGAACCGACTGCCCGCTTCGGCCGCCGCCACGCCTGCCACCAGGGCGCCAAGTTCCGCCGAGCCGGCCAGGTGGCCTATGTAGCCGAACAGGGCCACGAGGGCCAGCGTCCAGAGCACGAGCAATTCGGGCACGTGCCGGCGCGCCACTTCATCCAGCAGTCGCGGCACCAGCATCAAGCCAGCCCCGGTCAGCAACAAGAGCAGGAAGATGGTCTGTCCCACCGCCAAGGCGGGGGTGCCCAGGTCTGTGGCGCCGCTGGCAAGCACCACCAAGATGGCGATCAAGGCACCTGCGGCCACGTCCTCGGAGATCAAGACCCCGAGTACCCGCTGCCGGGCGCCGGGTTCGGTGCCGGGCTGTGCCGCCACCCGCTCGCCAAAGAGGGTCGAAGACACGGCCATCGCCAAGCCAAGGGCCACGGCCTGCATGAACGGCCAGCCCATGAAGCGTGCAGCGCCGGCGACGAGCACGGCCGGCACCATGATGTCGAAAGGCATCGCCCAAGCGGTGCTACGCAGGGCGCGACGTAGTCGAGGCAGGTCCAGTTCCAACCCGATCAAGAAGAGAAGAATGAGAATGCCGCCCTCGGCCAGCGACACCATCGCATGCGGGACCAGGTGTGCTTGCCATGACCCGAAAAGGATGCCCACGCCCAAGTAGCCCAAGGCGGGGGGCATGCGCACTCGGTGCGCCAAGAGCCCTCCGGCTGCTACGGCAAGGGCGAGCAGGGTGATGGCGGCCAGGTCGGCCATGGTTCAGCGAGCGTGACCGTGCATTATGGTCGTTCGCTTCACTCGACGGGTTGTTCGGTGATCACCAAGGCGGTCCCCGCATGGACGCGGATCGTTGCGCCATCGCTCACGATCTCGTTCGAGACCCCGCGCGCGGTACGGGCATCCAAGGCCTCCTCCTCGGCGGCCCACCGGGTGCCGGACATGGAGATCACAGCGTCCCCGTCGATGGGGAGGACATTGAGGGGAGAGCCCGTGCGCCCGGTGATGTTCAACTCGCTACCCGGTCCGAGGAAACGGATCGACTCGCCATGGCCGACCATCAACGCCTCGACGCCGGCATCGTGGCAGCGGCGCAGCAGCTTCAGGTTGGCAAGGAACATGGCCGTACGTCCGCCATGCCCACCGATGATCAGGACACTGGTCGGTTGCTTACCAAGGACGGTCTCCAAGGCCAGTTCGCCATCCGTCTGGTCCTTCCGGGCCGGGTGGCGCTCGAAGGGGATATC
>JBFKXH010000081.1:0-7181 GCA_041638175.1 Thermoplasmatota archaeon | reverse complement strand
GCGGCAGCGGCTGCCGGCGCGCGCGGATCGACGGTGACCGATTCTGGGTGGAACACGTTCCATTCGAGGCTGCATGGGCCGCCGCGGTCGCAGCTTCGGACCTCATCCTTGTAGGCCTCGACGGCGTCGTACATCGCTTGCCCGATCTCGTTGAGGCTTTTGTCGCCGGGCTCGAAGAGCAGGCCGAACCGTGATGATTCCCAGTCCAGGCTGACGATGGTCTTGATGGATGCAAGGCTGGCATACCAGTAGCTCGACCAGGCCCCGCTGAACTGGGCCGCACTGATCGGATCCGTGTGGGGCGGCACGGTGAACGCGGCGCTGTCCGGGAAGACCAATGGATCTCCTCCGGGGATGGGGTTGGGCACGCCCGTGTTGGTGTAATTGACGAGCTTGACCTGGCTGGGCAGGGTGATCCCCCAGCGCAATTCGGGGATCTCCCCTTGCAGGAATTCGAACAGTTCCTCCATGCCGCGCATGTAGACCTCGTCCGTGATGTTGTATGGGCCTGGGAATGGATCCGGCGCGGGGGGTGCTTGGCCTTGGCTGCCTTGGCCGAGGATGTCTGCGAGGAGGCCGCTGAGTTGGTTTTGCCCCTCGTCCGCTTGCGGATCGCCCAGAGGCACGCGGAAGGTCAATCGTTCGTTGGCGGCAGCCCATTTTTCGGGGGCCACTTGGATGACGATGGCGTTGGTGTAGCTGGCGCCCGGAAACTGGTCAAGCAGAGCATGGCTTGCCTCACTGTGCGGGTTGCCCTTGGGCATGGCGTCTTCGGGCCGGTCGCGGAATTCCAGTTGCAGGATGCCGCCCCCTAGGATCATCATCGAAACGGCGGTCAGGGCGAGCACGGCCTTGCGGTTGCGGGCGCTCCAGCGGGTCAGGTTTCCAAGGGGGGTCTTCATTGGGATCGCTCCATGAGCAGTTCGGCCAGGTCGGACAACGCGGTCCGAGCAGGAGATGGCGGCAACCGTTCCAGGCGCAGCAGTGCCTCCTGCGTGTAGGCGCCCGCTTCAAGCTGGCTGGCCGCGACGGCGCCCGTCTCGAACAGGGCGGCGCGTACGTCGGGGAAATCGGCGGGGTCCCGGCGCTCCGGCAAGGTGCCGCCCCGTTCCATGTAGTGCAGGTATGGACTCGAGTGGGTCCCGGCCACGTAGTCCGTGCCAGCGGGCTTGCCCGTCCATTGTGGGTCGCCGGCGACGTCCAGCACGTCGTCCAGGACCTGGAATGCGTGGCCGATGGCCGTTCCATAGCGCTGCAACCTGGACACCGTGTCCTGATCGGCTCGCGCCATGATGGCCCCGATCCCGCATGCGGCCGTGAGCAACACTGCCGTCTTGTCGCGGATGACGGAGGCATAATCGTCGCGGCTGGTGGACCCGGTCTCTTGCACGCGCTTCTCGCGCAATTGGCCTTCGCACAGTCGCCGGCAGGCATCGGCGGTCAGGTCCATGGCGTCTTTGGGGAGCCTCGCGGCCAAGGCGAACGCTTGGGTGAACAGGTAGTCTCCGACCAAGATGGCTGCATCCCGTCCGTGGGCGGCGTAGGTGCTTGGCCGGCCCCGTCGCTTTGCTGCTTCATCCATCACGTCGTCGTGGACAAGACTGGCAGTGTGGACCAGCTCCAGCGCCACGGCGGCATCGATGGCCTGGTCGATGGCCGCCTCGCTTGGCCGGCTTGGTCCGTGGCAGGCATAGAACGACGTCAACAGCAGCATCGGCCGGATGCGTTTTCCACCGGCGGAAACGGGTTCCTCGGTCCACGCCTGCAATGCCGGTTCGCGGCTTTGCGCAGCCTTCTGCAAGCGCTGTTCTACGGCGTCCAGGTGGGCGACGATCTCGGGCGGGAACACGGCGGTCACTGGGTGGGTCATGGAAGCTCCAGGGTGAGGTGGGCGGCGGCCATCAGGAACGTGGCGAAGCCAAGGGCGCGGGCTGTGGTCATGCCACGTGGGTCGTCGGCGTTCTGGCGCACTTCGACCATCGTCCAGGTGGCCAGGAGCGCCGTGCCCATGGCCAGGCTCCAGCGGCCCATGGCCGCACCGAGGCCTAGCGAAAGGCCCGCGCCGGCGGCCATCAGTGCTTGGTGGCCCAACAGTCGGGCGCGCGGCGTGAGCCGGACCACCAACGTGCGGTTGCCGGAGGCCTCGTCAAGCGGGCGATCGATCAGGTCGTCCAGGTAGATCATGGCTGCGGCAAAGAGGCCTGTCGGCAAGGCGAAGGCCCACTGGGGGCCCCAGCTTGCGCCCGCCGCATAGGCTGCACCCCAGACGATCAGGGGTCCGTGGGTGACGGCGGCGATGGCCGGTCCCCATCCGAGGTCGCGAAGTTGGCTGTAGGCGGCGCCGAACGCCACGCCCGCGGCCGCGAAGGCCAACACGCCGGGGCGACTCTGGATCAACCATGAAAGGGCGGCGGCGGCAAGTGTGTAGGAGCCGGCTGCTTGGAACCACAGCCAGCGCTTGCCAAGGCGCGGTGCGCCCAGCACGTTGCGTGGGCCCGGGCGCCACAGGTCGTGGATCGCATTGGCCCCCGATTGTGCGGCCATCGTGCCCGACAGGATCACGGCCCAGAGGAGCCAAGGCGCGCCGGCGATGGCCAGGCCCACCGAGGCCGCGGCTCCGCTGGTGGCAAGAAGCGGGATGCGGAGCTGGGCGGCCTGATGGATGATCCGCGCGATCTGGTCCGCGCGATGCATCCGGTAGCGGACCACCAGGGTCGGGCCTGCCACTTCGATGTGGGGTTGGGCACCGGTCAGTTCCAGCAGCCCCTCGACGAGGCCGGCCACGTATTCGCCGGGAAGGTCCTCGTCGATGATCAGTCGCGTCGGAGGGCCGGCTTCGATGCGGGCGGCGAGGCGCCGGCCGCGAAGGAACGGGTAGATCTCCTCCGCAAAGACGCCCAAGGCCCGGTCGGGGCGCCCTCGTAGGTGGCGCGTGAGGGTCTTGAAAGTGCGCGCCCAGAGGTGCATGTATTCCCGGCCTACACGGCGGAGGTCGGCCTCATGGGCAAGGGCATCGCCAAAATCGGCGGAGGGCACCAGTTGGTTTGGGTCTTCGGCGGGGCATGGGACGCCCTGACGCAAGTCGTCAAGGTGTTGCCACAAGATGGCCCGCACCTGGCCCATGGGTGGGCCACACGGGCGCCTTGATTAACCCTTATACTCGAAAACAACTTGCCCGGGGTTGTATGCAGGACATGCTTGAATCCATGGGGCTGACCCGATACGAAGCGCGGGCCCTTGCAGACTTGGTCCGCCACGGCATGCGAACCGGGCCGGCCCTATCGCGCGATGCGGAGATCCCGTTTGGGCGGGTCTATGATACCCTCAACAGCCTCGTCGATCGAGGCCTGGTCCATGTGGAGCCCGGTCGGCCAAAACAGTTCAAGGCGGTCCCGAGCAAGACCATCCCGGGGAGGCTGCTTGCGGCGAGCGAGCGCCGCATGCAGGCTGAACTCGGTTCCATGGAACGTCACAGCCGCGACCTTGCGCGGCTGCTGGATGACCTGCATCCCACCACAGACCCCGGCGGTGCATACGGCATCCGCCTCGGCGAAGCGTCGGCCCGTGAATTCTTGATCGAAGCGACGCTGGAGGCTCGGCAAAGTGTGTCTGCCATGCTCAGTTTTGACAAGATCCATGACGAAGACCTTGCCATCTTTGATGCGTTTCGTCAAGCGGTCGGCCGCGGCGTCAAGACGCGGATCCTGTTGCGCGCCAGCGACATCGACTACTTGCTCACCACACCCTATGTGGATGATGTGCTCGACGCCATGCTTCCCCATCTGGGACAGAACCTGGATGTACGCTTGTCTTGGGAAGCGACGGGCATGCCGTTTGCGACGCTGGACCGTGAACGGGCCATGCTGGGCGTCAAGAACCCGCTTGATGAAGAGGTCTACTTTGCGGTCGTCCACGTGGATGATGCCGTGTTCTCACAGGGACTCGAGGGCCGGTTTGACGCGTTGTGGGAACAGGCCGAAGAGCCCTCGGAACTGATCCAGTGGGCACTCGGGAAGAAGGGCGGTAAGGCGTTGGTCAAGTTCGGCGCGAAGATGCGACGACGCTAGGGCGAACCGTCGGTGCTGAACAGCCAGTCTTCCTCTGGCTCGGCATTGAAGAACACGTGGGTGAACACGGTCAAGCGCTGGTCGATGGTGGCGCCGACGCCGTGCATGCACTGGCCCAAAGCGGGTCGGTCGACGCAGTCGTCCCCATCCACAGGGTCCCCGTAGTCACGGCCGATGTCCGTGCCTTCGATGCCGGTGTTGAACACGCGGATGCAGAGGGTGCTGTCGCAATTGTTGTTCGGGGTCCCGAGGCCCACGGTGTAATGTTCCAGCAGGGTCCGGTTCGCCTTCAGGACCAGGGAGGATGGGCCTTCTGCTTCGACGAAATTGTGCAGCAAGACATTGCCGTCAATGGGCGGCGACGAGTATAGGACGCTCATCCAGTCGCCAAGGGGCTGGGTGGATTCCCAGACCATTTCGGTCTGGGCGAAATCGGGGATGCGCGACAATTCGGCCGACCCGTACTGGGTCATGAAGTCGTTCTGGCAGCCACCTGAGTAGCCGACCAGGATCACCGTCTCGCTGCACTGGATGTAGGCATCGTAGACCATGTCCTGCACAAAGGGCAAGGTGGATGGATCAGCCACCATCTGGATCTTGACCACGGGCGGATCGTTGACATTGGCGACCACGTTGGCTTGACCTTGGATGGTCTCGAAGCCATCCTTGGTCGCCTCGAGGAAGTAGGCGCCGGGGTCGAGGCCTTCGAACGCAAAGGCGCCGTTCTCGTTGGTCGTGGCCGTGAGCTCGGTGGAGATGACCGTGATGGTCACACCGGGGATCGGGTTGATGGCCGTGTCGACCACCACGCCGCGGATGATGCCGGTCTCATCCGTTGCTTCGGCATCGATGCCATCAAAGGTCTCGTCCTTGTCGTCGATCACGGCCGCGTCTTCACTGCATCCTGCCAGGGCCACGGCCACAAGCAGGGCTGCCAAGAGTCCCACACGCATACGGCGAGACCGGCAGCGCCTGGCCTTAAACCTTGCTTGCAATCCGTGGTTTTTTTGCCATCGTCAGCCCCTCCTGGGCTGTGCGCTGGATCTTGCTCATGTTGGCAGTGACCGGCGTGGCCGCAGATTTTGGGGCAAGCGAGGGCTTCAGCGGCAAACAGGGCATCACGTGTGATGCATGCCACCGGGGGGGCGCAGCCCCTGGCATGCAGGTGGTCTTGGAGGGTCTGCCCGATGGATGGGAATACGGCGAGACCTACGACCTGGTCTTGCGCATCGAGGGTGGGCCACCGGCCAATCCGTCGCCCGTCAACCCAGAGGGGGGCTTCGACCTCGAGGTGGATGCGGGGACGATCACGGGGGACCCCGCCTTGACGTGGAATCCGTCGCCTCAAGAGCTGACGTACACAGCGGAAGGGACACTGACGCGCACATGGGCCATCCAATGGCAGGCGCCGCCCGTCGGATCGCCCGCCCGCGGGATCGGGTGGTGGCTTGCTTCCGTCGCCGCCAATGGCAATCACATCATCGGCCAGGATGACACGCAGGGAGAGACGGGCGATGCCACGGCGGCGATCGCCGGTTCGGTCCTTCCGTCCCCGGCGTCCGTGGCGGCTTGGCGTTCGCTGCCGGTCCCGCCGCCGGTCCTGGGTGAACCGGTCATGGTGGATGGATCATGGCGGATCCAGGGCTCTGTCGAGCCGATCATTGATCGGGTCGAGGCCCGTGTCGACGGAGCCGGGTGGCAAGAGGTCGGCAAGCCTGCCTTCACGTTGGAGGTGCCCGCCGGTGTCGGCCAGATCCAGGTGCGCGCGTGGATCGACGATCGGGTCAGTGAGTCGGTCACCGTGTCTCTGGATGTGGAGGAGGCTCCGGCTCCGGGGGCCCTGTTTTTCGTGGCGGTCTTCGGGCTCCTGGCCGCTCGATCTCGGCGAATGCCTTAAGTAGAAGCGCTGTTGCAGGAAATTGTCGCCTCAGGCGGCTTTGACCCCTGGGGACAACAGGTGAATACCATGAACCAAGCAGCTGGTGGACAGCAACCGATCTACATCCTGAAGGAAGGCACCGAACGCACCCGCGGACGCAGTGCCCAATCCAACAACATCTACGCGGCCCGCCTCATTGCGGAGACCGTCAAGACGACCCTCGGCCCCCGTGGCATGGACAAGATGCTCGTGGACTCCATGGGCGATGTGGTCATCACCAACGATGGTGCCACGATCCTCAAGGAGATCGACGTGGCCCACCCGGCCGCCAAGATGGTCATCGAGGTGGCCAAGACCCAAGACGCCGAATGCGGCGACGGCACCACGACCTCGGTCGTCCTGACCGGCGAACTGCTGGCCAAGGCCGGCGAACTGCTCGAGCAGGGCATCCACCCGACCACCGTGACCGCAGGCTTCAACATGGCCGCCAAGGAGGCCATCAAGGTCCTCGAGGACATGGTCATCCCGATCAAGAAGGGCGACAAAGCGACCCTTCTGAACATCGCCAAGACCAGCTTGGCCTCCAAGAACGCCAGCAGCAGCAGCGCCTTGTTGACGCAGATCGTCGTCGAGGCGTGCACGGCCGTGGCGGAGACGGAAGGTACGGGCAAGAACGCGACCACCGAAGTGGACCTGGACAACATCATCGTCCAGAAGGCCCGCGGCGGCAGCCTGGAAGACAGCGAGCTCATCACCGGCGTCATCCTGGACAAGGAACGCGTCAACGCCGGCATGCCGGAACGCGTCGACAACGCCAAGATCGCGCTCGTCAACGCGGCGCTGGAGATCAAGAAGACCGAAGTCGACGCCAAGATCGAGATCACGGCGCCCGACCAGCTCGGTGCGTTCCTCGCACAAGAGGAGCAGACCCTGAAGGACATGGTCGCGAAGGTCACCAAGAGCGGTGCCAACGTCCTGATCTGCCAGAAGGGGATCGATGACCTGGCCCAGCACTTCCTGGCCAAGGCGGGCGTCTACGCCATCCGCCGCGCCAAGAAGTCCGACATGGAGAAGTTGGCCAAGGCGACCGGCGCGACCGTCGTCAACACCCTGGATGATCTCAACAAGGCCAGCACCGGCACCGCCGGCCTGGTCCACGAAAAGAAGATCGGCGACGACACCTTCACCTTCGTCACGGACTGCAAGGAAGCCAAGGCGGTCAGCATCCTGCTGCG
>JBFKXH010000080.1:0-7253 GCA_041638175.1 Thermoplasmatota archaeon | reverse complement strand
GGGCCGAATAGTCGAGCGTCAGGCCGGCGACTATGGCGCCGAGATGCTGCACCGGTTGGCGAATCGATAGGCGGGAAGCGACGGTGCGGTGAAGCGCTGGCCGCGGCCAATAAGTCACGCGACCGCATGCGCCTGCGCGCTCCGGCGCGCGGCCCAGTTCGCCCGTCAGACCACAGACCCTGGAGACGCTCGCCCTCAAGATTCAACGAGGATCTGGATCCGCCTCACTGGGGCTTGTTTGGCGCCACGATGCCTTGTCATTGTAATCTGCAGTCAAGATCTCAAGGCCGTTCTTGTCTTCGTCGTGGAAGTACACGCCTCGCCCACCGTTGTGGTGGTAGATCTGCATGTCTGGGACCGCCAGGGCCGGCCGGCTCCAATAGGCGCGGCCGGTTTCCTGTAGGCGTCCAAGGATCGCATCGAATTCGTCATCGCTCACCTTGAAGGCGTAATGCTGCGACCCCCGCCCGGGGCCTTGGGCAAAATCGAAGGTAAGAGAATCGTTGATCTTGACGGCAATGAAGTGGCCACCAAAGACCTCGTTCGCCTCAAGGCCCATGATGTCGACGTAGAAGGCCACCGACTTCTTCCGGTCGGCGGCCCAGATGATCGTGTGGTTCAATTCCATGGTGGACCTCTTGGTCATGATCGTTGGTTGGCAGAAAATGTAGTCGGCATGGGCCGATCGGGTGTGATGATCCGACCGGTTCCGCGACGCGACGGATCGCGACGGGTCACTTTGACCGCGAGGGGCCGATGGGCACTCCGGTCCGCTCCGGCTTTTATACGAGGGGTTTCTCGGCAACGCTTGCTTCGCTTGGGCCACCCAAGCTGTGGTCCATCATGTCTCGAATTACATCTCTTCCAGTACTCATGCTCGTGCTGCTTGCTCCCATGGTCGGCGCCGGCGATGCCGAGAACCCGGAGGTCCGCGACCCGGCAGGTGATTCGACCCATTCCACTGATTGTACCCCGCCCAACTGCCTTGCACCCCCATTTGAGTCGAATCCGATGGGGCCAGCCATGGTGGACATCATCGCGGCGTGGATCGAAGAAGCTGGAGAGCATTTCGTGGTCGCAGTGCAGACGTCCGCCCCTGGCGATGACCTCACCCAAGTGGACGTGGAATTCACGATCCTGCCAGGTGCCAACAGCACCTTCGCGAGCACTGCCGACGGCCAAGTGATCACAGCCCAAGTGCTGGGCACCACTTTGCAAGCCGGGCCGGCGAGCACGACCGTGCAGCGGGAGGGGGATACGCTGCGGATCAATTTCACGCGTAGCGATACAGGCGTGAGCGGGGGGGACGTCCTGGGGTCCCTCCAAGTCACCACGACCCGCACCGAACACCAATCCGATTCGCTGGCCAACGGAAGTCAGACCGATTCCGACTACGCGCCGAGCAGCGGGCAAAGCGACGATTTCACGTTCTGGCGACCCGAGATCGTTGCCTCCCTGGGCATCACGCTCCGCGAAGCCATGATCCAAGAGACGTTGCCGCGAGAATTGGCCGAAGGCAACGAGAGCCTTTCTGGACCCGCCGCCTTCAATGACACCGTAGAACGGACGCGCATCACGACCAATTCGACCATCCAGACGTACGATGCGAAGGCTTGGGTGACTTATGTCTTGACGGTGCAAAACTTGGGCACGGACGCTGATGTGTTCGACCTGTGGACCGAGGACGTGGGACGCGCCGTGGGCTTTGGTGCTGACCAGACCAATGCCTCTGCGATCATGACCCTCGACACCACGCGGGTCGTCTTGGATCCGGGCGCCGAGATCGAGATCATTGGAAGCATCGAAGTGGCCAACGCGACCGGTCGAACCCAGGCCATCGTCCATGTGCAGAGCGAACGGGGCGCGCAGGGCAATGCCAGTTTTTCGGTCCAGGTCCTGCCCATCGTGCTCGAGAATGGGGATGAAAACAAGCATGACGGCGGGACCGGGAACCCCTCCAGTAAGGAGACAAGCCGAGGCATGCCGGCCGCGAGCCCCTTGCTTTGGCTGGCGGCGATCGGTGCTTTGACCATGCGACGTCGCGCCTGACCCCCGGTCTGGTCAGCGCAGCTTGCGCATCGATCCCGCGGCCACGCGTGGACCGGATCCATCCGCTCGAATCGATTCACGCGACTAAGTACAAAGCCGTCCTATCTCCGCTGATTGCCGGGGCTCCCTAGGAGCCCGTGCGATCATGGAGGAATCAACATGCACAAAGTGACCGTACTGTACAACCACCCTGACGATGAATCTGCCTTCGAGCAATACTATGCGACGAAGCACATGCCCCTGGCAGGCAAGATGAACGTATCGCGTATGGAGCTGACGAAGTTCGGCCCCGGGCCGGACGGGAGCGCGCCGGAATTCCACCGCATGGCGGAGATGTACTTCGACGACGCGGCACACATGGCGGCCACCCTCGGCTCAAGTGAAGGCGAGGCCGCGGTCGCGGACCTGGCCAACTTTGCCACGGGCGGCGTGAAGATGCTCGTCGGCAACGTGCAAGAGTAGCCGTCGAACTGCTGCGTGTGGTGACCTGCGGGGCAATGCCTACGCGACGTGGATCCGCTTGGTGTCTCGCAGGTCCCAGCCGCCCTTGAGGTCCACTTCAGCGTAGATCTCCCAGCGGGTCTCATCGTCCCCGCCAGTCAGGGCCGCGATGCCTTTGGTGGCTTTCCCAAGAAGACCGCCCAGTTTGCCACCGATGCCGCTCTTCTTGGCCGTCAAGTCAGGGACCCGGATGCTGAATTCGAAGGGGCCGTGGTCGCCCGGTTCGTATTCCTTGCGGCCTTCCAGGTCTTCGCGGGCTTCGAAGACGGTGACGTACTTCTTGTCGTGCAGGTCGCTGTCGCGCAGGTCCAGCTTGACGCGTTGTTCTCGCGCACGCACCACGACGAAGATGCCGCCGGACTTGGCGGACTTGTCCAACGTGAACGTGATGCGTCCGGTCAGGCTGTCACCCGGCTTGACGTCATGCGCATCCAGGTCGAGGATCATGCTTCCTTTGCCACTCTGTAGCAGGCCCATCGGGTCGCATTGCACCACTTGGGTCAGAAAGGTTTGCATCCGCCGGCCCACGGGCCGGAGCACGCCCTGGAAAAAGCTTCATGACACCTCCATTTGGCCTATCTGATGGCCCTTTACTGGAATCCGTGGTCATTGGCGGGCATCAGCGCTTGGTTCCTGGGTTGGATCTTGGCGGTCCTTGTTTATGCGGCACGGCCTCGGTCGTTGCAGAATCGGTCCTTGGCCCTGTTCTTGGCACTGTGTGCGACCGGCTTCGGAGTCGGGGTGGGCTGGATGTTCGCTGCCACAGACGCGCAGACGAGCCTGGCATTGCAGGCCACCTCCTTGGCAGGGTTCTATGCTTCGACGCCGGTGTACCTGCTCTTCCTCTCGACCCTACCGTCGCGGGCGACCCGGTGGCTGCGGCCAAAGCCGGTTCGCGCCTTGCTCATTGGATGGGCGATCGCGGCACCCTTTCTGGCGGTCGCATACTTCGACCTGCTCGTGGGTGGCGTGGTCGAAGTGCCGTACGCGAAGCAGGATTCCTATTGGACCCCCCTGGGGACCCGTCTCTTCGAGGCCCACTCCATCCTTACCGCGACATTGGGCGTGGTGGCCGCCGTGGACGCCTGGCGAGTGGCGGCTCCGGGCTCCTTTGCACGTGTCCAGGCCAAGTGGTACATGAGCGCATTCATCATCTGGGAGATCGCCCAGCTCTCTGCATTCACGTTGATCGAGGTGGCATTCTCTCAAGCAGCCCCTGATGTTCGACTCTACACGGCCGCCGCCGCGGTGATCTTGCCCGCAGCAGTGCTTCTTTTGATGCTCATGATGGCGTATGGGTTGCTCAAGTTCCAGCTTTTCTCACTCGACCTGCGCATCAAGGTCGGGCTGACCCGGTCCATGGTGGTCGCTCCGTTCGCCATCGCTTTCTTCGTGGTCACGGAGACATTGGAGGGCCTCCTGCCGTTCGATTCGTACTGGGCAGGTCTCGCCGCTGCCGGGGCCCTGTCTCTTCTCATCGTTCCGCTCCAACGCAAGGCCAACCATCTTGCCGATCGCTTGATGCCAGGCGTCCACGATGAACGGGGCTACCTTGATACGCGCAAGGAGACCCTGTACATGGCGGCCGTCGAAGGGGCTTGGACCGACGGTGACCCCACCGAGATCGCGGTGCTTCGGCGCATCCAGGAGCGGCTTGGATTGGATGCCAAGACCGCACGGCTCCTCGAAGCCAAAGCCCTCGGGAAAGCCCAAGCCGAGACGTGATCTTGCATTGGCCCTGATGCTCTGCCGCCACCGCTTCTTCACCGCATCTTCATATCGCACGAGCCGGATGATTGTGCATGTCTGGCTGTCCGGTCATGCAAGGCCAAACCACAGTGCAAGCACAAGGAAACAAGGATTGGTGGCCTGACCAGATCCATGTAGGCTTGCTGTCCAAGAACTGTGAGAAGTCGGACCCATTCGGCCCCGATTTCTCCTATGCACAGGCGTTCAAGCAATTGGATTACAAGGCCCTGAAGCAGGACCTGGCGGACCTGATGACCGATTCCAAGGATTGGTGGCCCGCCGATTATGGCCACTACGGTGGATTGATGATCCGCTTGGCTTGGCACGCAGCGGGAACCTACCGGGTCGGTGATGGACGCGGCGGGGCAGGCACCGGCCAGCAGCGCTTTGCACCCTTGAATTCGTGGCCGGACAACGGCAACCTGGACAAGGCACGACGCCTCTTGTGGCCGATCAAGAAGAAGTACGGCAACCAGATCAGTTGGGCGGACCTGTTCATCTTGGCCGGCAATGTGGCCATCGAATCGATGGGGGGCAAGACCCTGGGCTTCGGGGGCGGCCGCGCCGACGTATGGGAGCCTGATCACACCTATTGGGGCAAAGAGGCCGAGTGGCTCGGGGACGAACGCTACCAGGGTGACCGGGAACTGGATGATCCCTTGGCGGCCGTACAGATGGGACTGATCTACGTCAACCCCGAGGGACCCAACGGCGAGCCTGATCCGCTCAAGTCAGCCCACGACATCCGGGAGACGTTCGCTCGGATGGCCATGGACGACGAGGAGACGGTGGCGCTGACAGCCGGTGGTCATACCTTCGGCAAGGCACACGGCGCCGGCGATGCAGCCCACGTGGGACCGGAGCCGGAGGCGGCCGCTATGGAGGCGCAGGGCCTGGGTTGGCTGAGTGCTCATGGTTCAGGCCATGGCGACGACACGATCACCAGCGGCATCGAGGGGGCGTGGACGGCGAACCCGACCCAATGGGACAACGGCTACTTCGAGGTCCTGTTCGGCTACGACTGGGACTTGGTCAAGAGTCCAGCGGGCGCGTACCAATGGCACCCGAAGGAGTTGGCCGAGGAGCACAAGGCGCCGAAGGCCCATGACCCATCGACAAAAGTGACGACGATGATGACCACGGCGGACATGGCGCTGCGCATGGATCCGGACTACGAGAAGATCAGCCGCCGGTTCCTTGAGGATCCGGAGGCATTCCAGGAGGCTTTCGCGCGTGCATGGTTCAAGCTCACCCATCGGGACATGGGTCCCAAGGCCCGGTACCTTGGCCCGGAGGTCCCGGCCCAAGATTTCCTGTGGCAAGACCCACTTCCTGCCAGCCACCATGGCGCGCCCGACGTGGCATCGCTCAAACAGCAGATCCTGCAGTGTGGGCTTTCCATCCCGGATCTGGTGTTCACGGCGTGGGCATCGGCGAGCACGTTCCGTGAATCGGACAAACGAGGCGGGGCCAATGGCGCGCGCATCCGGCTGGCACCGCAGAAAGATTGGGCGGTCAATGACCCGGAGCGACTGGCGCGGGTCTTGGCCGAGCTGGAGACCATCCAGGCAGAAAATGACGTGTCCTTGGCCGATCTGATCGTGTTGGGCGGGTGCGTGGCCATCGAGGAAGCTGCCAAGGCGGCAGGGCACCCGATCGAGGTCCCGTTCACGCCGGGGCGCGTGGATGCAAGCCAAGAACAGACCGACATCGAATCCTTCGCCGTCATGGAGCCGGTGGCGGATGGTTTTCGCAATTACCAGGACCACGGTGTGCCGATCCGGGCGGAAGAGCTCCTGTTGGACAAGGCCTTGCTGTTGAGCCTGACGGCGCCGGAGGTGACCGTCCTCGTGGGCGGCATGCGTGCGCTGGGTGCCAACACCGAAGGGCCCCACGGGATCCTGACCGAGCGCCCTGGCGTATTGAGCCATGATTTCTTCGTCAACCTTCTCGACATGGATACGCAATGGAAGCCCCTCGACCCAGGCGCACACGGGTTCGAAGGCGTGGATTGGGCCACGGGCGAGCGTCGATGGACGGCGAGCCGCGCGGATCTTGTCTTTGGCTCCAATGCACAGCTTCGTGCCTTGGCGGAGGTGTACGCCCAAGATGACAATGGGGGCAAGTTCGTCGAGGATTTCGTGGCCGCGTGGGCCAAGGTCATGGAAGCAGACCGTTTCGATCTACGTTGATCTCAATCAATGCGCTGCTGCCCGATCGCACCCATTTCCTGCGGTGTCAGCCGTCGTGGGCGCCTGCGCACGAGGCCCACGTCCGCCAGGGCGCGGCACGCTTCTTCGAGTTGTTGTTGGGTCTTTTCGAGCCGTTGCTGGGTGTCTTCCAGTTCCCGCATGCCTTCCATCAGCATGGCCAGCATGACGGGTCGCTCGAAGTCCATGTGGGGCCTACGGTTGATGGCGTTGCTGTGGCGACGGGCCCGCACGACGAGCACATCGAACCACGCTTGTTCGCGGGGGTGCAGTTCGGCACGGAACGCGGCGTAGCGGTGCTCGAAGGTATCGAGTGCCATGGTGGTGGTCGGTACGGATTGGCCCATGATCTACCGTAGGTTGGGCAACACTTGTTTCCGTGCTTGGGGGCGTGGTGAAACTTCCCAGTCATGAAGCGTGACCTGGGCCCGTAGGTG
This sequence comes from Thermoplasmatota archaeon, assembly GCA_041638175.1. GTDB lineage: Archaea > Thermoplasmatota > E2 > JACPAO01 > JAHFTW01 > JBFKXH01. Next base: position 307 of record JBFKXH010000080.1, on the reverse strand, counting down.
AGGGTCGATGATCTCGCCGCCAGCCTCTTGGGCACGCCATCGACCCGGCGAGTCGATGCGCCACCGTGACTGCACCGCTTCGTAGGTCATCTGCGCAAGCACTGGGTGAGACTGCCACCACCGGGCCATGTCGACCGAGAGGACCATGGGCACGTCGTGTTTCTTGGCCAAGCGACGCAAGTAGGGCAAGGCGAACCGGACGTAGTCTTCCTGTTCCCAGTCGCGTAGTTCGTCATGCACGAAGAGCCGGTCGAAGGGGGCGATGACCACCAGGTCCGTGGGGGTATCCTCCAGCTTCTCGGCCAGG
>JBFKXH010000079.1:0-7254 GCA_041638175.1 Thermoplasmatota archaeon | reverse complement strand
TGGTGCAGGTCGATCAAGTCGGTGCCGTCGAAAACGGCGGGGTCTTGCGTGCCGAAGAATCCGTCCACGGAGCCCCGGTGGATCTCGCATTGGCGCAGGTTGGCGTGGTCCAAGACGTTGGCGTTTCGACCCCACATGTGGCCGGTGATGCCCTGGGCTTCGATGGCGTCGCTCCAAGGCGTGGCGTGCCGGATCAAGATGTGCTCGACGTCCTTGGGCGTCAGGTTCGGGTTGACCTGGTACATGAGCGCGACGATGCCTGCCACGTGGGGTGCGGCCATGCTCGTACCGCTCTTGTAGCCATAGTAGGGTGGGTCGCCGGTGCTGTCCTGGGCGATGACCGTGGACAGGATGCTCGACCCGGGCGCGGCCACGTCGGGCCAGGTCCAGGCGAGGTGATCGAAGATGCACCCGTCGCTGCTACTGCCTGCGATGTCCCCCGTGCGCGTGCCGGTGGGCAGGGTCCCGTCGTTGTAGTTCGCGACGCCGATGACGCCAGGCAATTGGTACGCGGAGGTCGGGCTGGTGGACATCTCCCCGGTCGGTTGGTAGTTGCCGGCCGCATACACCATGACGATGCCGTCGCCGACGATGCGGTCGATCATCGCGCGTTCAGATGCGCTCGGGTACAGTCCGGCGTTTGGGCAATCCAACGAGGAGCCGTAGCTGTTGTTGATGACCTTGATGTTGTGCTGCGCGGCCACGCTGTGCACGTGGTCCAAAGCCCCCATCACATCGATGACCCGCATCGCAGCGCCGATGCCCGCGCCGACCAATTTTGCGCCGGGTGCGACGCCGAAGGGGGGCTGGGGGCCGGGGGAGACCGTCTCCCCGTTGCGGTGGGCATAGGCGTTGCCGGCGGCGATGCCGGCCACGTGTGTTCCATGGCCTTCGGTCTCATCGCAGTAGGGATTCTCTTGGTAGTTGCCGCCGCTGGTGTGGCCACATGAGATGAGCTTGCCCGGCGGCGTCCCCGGGCCGGCGAAGGGTTCGTAGTAGATGTCCGGGTGGAGACCATTGATGCCTGTATCGACGACGCCGACCGTGACGCCGGTGCCATCCACCACATCCAGGACGCCGTCCCCGTCGATGTCGATCTTGATGCCATCGGGGCCACCTGGCCACCACGCGTCCCCCCAGACGTCCATGGCGCGGGTGGTCTGGATGGCAGTGTCCGAGAACGAAGTGACAGGCCGGTCCAAGTCCACGGCGACCACGCCCGGCGCAGCCTCGACGACGTCGAACAGGGCAGGATCATCTACGTGGAATACCACTGCCGGGATGGCTTGGAAGCGCGCGGTGACCGTGACGTCGGCCAGGCTGAACGCGTCTGCTTGGACGCGTTCGTCAAACAGCGCGATGGCCCAGAAGTGGCCGTCGTGGAACGCTTGGATGAGCGCATCCGAGGACCGCGCAGCCGCCGGCTCGGGGATCGGTTCCGCAGGGACGCCGACGCTGAACAAAGAGGCCGTCAGGCCGACGACGAGGAGTGCATGGAGTGCCTTCATCGGCGTCGCAGAAGCGCAACACCGAGCAGTCCGATCACTGCGACCAGACCGAGTCCGGGCGATTCCTTGTCGGCGGTCTCCACCGGCGTCCGGGGCCCGAGCTGTGCAGCCGGCTGGCTGTTGAAGTTGTCCGCGTTGCTACCGAGCGTCTTCTCGTCCGCGTCCAAGACACCGTCGCCGTCGGCATCCAGGTCAGAGCCGTCACCGACACCGTCCTTGTCCAAGTCGCGGTGATTGTCCTTGTCATCGGGGAATTCGTCGAACGCATCCGCAATGCCATCGCCGTCGCGATCCACATCACAGACATCGCCCAGACCATCACGGTCCAAGTCCGCTTGATCGGCGTTCGCCTCGAACGGGCAGTTGTCGACGCCATCTAGGATGCCGTCGTTGTCATCGTCTTCATCACACGCGTCACCCAAGGCATCCAGGTCCGTGTTGTTCTGATCCTTGTTCGCGGTCAGGGGGCAATTGTCGATCTGGTCGCGGATCGAATCATTGTCATCATCGATGTCACAAGCATCACCCGCACCATCACCGTCCGTGTCCAACTGATTGGCATTGGCATGGTTGGCGCAATTGTCTTCCCGATCCGGGATCCCGTCACCATCCACGTCGCCGACGAACACGGTGACATCCGTGGCCGCCATCGCCGTATCGCCACCACGCGTCACCGTCACCGAGATCGGGAACGTCCCCGCACGGTCGGACTTGAAATCAGTGCGGCAAGAAGACGCATCCGACACAGCACCCGTCCAGGAACACGTGTACGATTCTGAGAGGTCACCGCCCGTGACGGACGGGTTGAGGTTGAGTATGCTGCCCGTACTGACCGCGTGGGGCCCGCCCAGGTCGACAGCGAGTCCATCGAACACTTGTACCTCCACCGTCGCCTGGCTTGCAAGTCCGCCCGAATCCACGATGTCCAAGGTGGCTGTGTAGGTGCCAACGGCGGTGTAGGTATGGGGGATCGGCGTCAGGATGTCGAACTCGTCGCCGGGGCCGCCGAGCGGGTAGTCCGGCGTCCCATCGCTGTCGACATCGAGCGTCCAGGTGAAGGAGCCAAGATCGTCGGTCGTGCCCGAGGCATCGAACAACACATCCAGGGGCGCGCCGCCGCCATCCGGTGTGACTTGAAGGTCCGCGACGGCCGGGCCGTTGCCGTTGACGACCGTCACGCGACTGGGGGCATCGTCAGCATCATAGAGGAGCCACATGTCCGCTTCATCGAGGAGCCAACCGTCGATCTGAACGCGCAATTGCCCCACCCCGGTGACGCCCGTGAAGGTGTAGGAATACGGCATCGGAGGTACCGGCGGATCCGCGTTGAATTGCGTGAAGCCGCCGCCGCCCGCCGCCGCGGTGCTGCCTACGTAGAGGTTGATCGTCATGCCTGGGTCCCAGCAGCACCACCAGGCTGCTTGCTGGACCGGGCCCATCAGCATGTACCAGTCGACGGTCACCGTCGCGTCGCTGAGGGCCACGGAGGGCCCGACGAAGGTCGCCGGATTGAAGGTGTAGGCGGCACCACCCGAACCAAGGCCGCCCGAAAGGACGCGCTCCAAGTGATATGCGTTAGGCGCCGCTTCGTCCGGCGCATCCGTGCTCAAAGAGAGGGAACCGTCGACGTTTCCGTACGGCAGCTCGCCGTGCATGTAGTAGGTCGTCGTCTGCGCCTGCACCGTCGCGGCGACGGCCAACGTGAGCATTAGACCCGCAAACAGCTTCCAACCCAAGGGGACACGCATTGACCCCCGCTTCCTTTGCAACCTTATAAGTGTTGACGACGGCGCGCCAAACCGAGTAGCAGCACGCCGAACAAGGCGGCCAAGCCAAGGCCCGGCGATTCTTTGTCTTCGGTCTCGTCGACCTCTTCGTCGACCGGTCGCACCGGCGCCTTGCGGCCTGCCAGGGCATCCAAGATCCCATCGCCGTCAGCATCCAGATCCGCGTTGTCTCCGATGCCGTCGAAGTCGGTGTCGACCCATTCGTTCGGGTCATCCGGGAATCGGTCGCGGGCGTCCTCCACCCCGTCGCCGTCCCGGTCGTCGTCACAGGCATCCCCGATGCCATCCAGGTCCCGGTCGTTCTGGTCATTGGCGACCTTGGGGCAATTGTCGCTCACGTCGGGCGCGTCGTCGCCATCATCATCGCGGTCGCAGGCGTCCCCGAGGCCGTCGCCATCCAGGTCCTCTTGGTCCCGGTTCTTGTGGATCGGGCAATTGTCCACGTCGTTGGTGATCGTGTCGCCATCCCAGTCAAAGTTGCAAGCATCGCCTTGGCCGTCCCGGTCGGCATCCGCTTGATCGGGATTGAACATGAAGGGGCAGTTGTCCTCCACGTTGACGCGGTTGTCTCCGTCGATGTCTTCGTCGCATGCGTCACCTGCACCGTCACCATCCGTGTCTGCCTGGCCCGGGTTGGGCCATTCGACGCAATTGTCATGCTCGTCCATCACGCCATCCCGGTCCAGGTCCCCCTGGGCGATGACGTAGAAGCGCACCGAATCCTGGCCCATGAGGGTGCGATCGACCCGATAGTGGGTGGCGTTGAGTTCGTACCAACCGGTCCCCAGGCCCTGGGTCTGGTAGCTCCAGACACCGGCCGCAGGGTCAAGATCCGCCCGTACGAATTTGTTGGTCGGCCCCTTCAGGTCCAGTTCCACCTCGTCCGTGGCGATGAACGGCGGCGGGGGCAGGGTCGTCGGCGCGGGCCGGTCACGGCCGACGTAGTCACCGGGCTGTTGCATGGCATCGTCCGGCGTGGCCGCTTCGACGCCCTTGGTCTTGTATTCGCTCCATGACCCGAAGTTGTTCCACCGGATCTGGGTATCTTGGGCCATGAACCCGTCCACGTCGGAACGGTCTGGAAGCGCAAGGCCACCTTGCAAGACCCGGATCGCTTCGTCGCGACCCCATTCGTTCATGATGCCGTACCCGACGTACGCCATGTCTGCTTCCGATTGCGGGCCCGCCGATCCGGTCCCGTCTCCTGCAAGTTCGCGGGCCGTCGCAAAGGAGATGCGCCACAGTTCTTCCCGGGTCAGCACCCCGTCCATGAGGTATTGGTTGGTGGGGATGGGCGTTCCTTGGGCGGCGATGCCTTGGCCGCGTGGCCCCTCATGTTCGTCCCCAAGCAAGCGCCGTGCTTCCTCGAGGACCGACGCCATGACGCCCGCCGTGATCGGCGTGGCGGCACTCGTGCCGCCATGACGGCAATTCTGGTAGATGGTGTCCCAGCACGATGATCGGATGATCCCTGAACCGTAACTGCTGACGGTGACAGGCTTGCCACTGCCCATCACGCTGCCTTCGCCGTTCCCGTTCTCATCGGGCCCGTCGTTTCCCGTCACCACGGCGCCCACGACCACATGCCAATCGGCACCCGTGTACGGCGATTTGTGGGTATCGTGGGGCACAGTGAACGTGTTGGCGACCCCGTTTCCGGCAGCGAACAACACCGTGCCGCCGGTCTCGGTCATGACCTTGGTCCGCTCGATGAATCCGCGTCCTTCGAGCGGGCCGGTACCGGCACTGTATTGCCGGCCCCACGAGTTGGAGACGAAGTCGATCCACGGCTGCTCGACCGCCCATGCGGCCGCCCCTTCGAACCCTTCGACGACGACGAGCAGACAATGTCCGCAGGTGCCGAAGTAGTTCCCGACGGCGACGCTCGCGCTGTGCGTGCCGTGGCTGTTGTCGTCCAGAATGGGATTGGGCGCGAACAGGGTCTTGTCCGTGATCGGATCCGGCTCATCGTGGAAATTGGTGGTCAGGGCGCCAATGATCTTGGTGCCCGGGATCCAGTAGAGTTGGTTCAGTTGCACCCGCGAAAAGTCATGGCCGCATTCCAACGGGATGTCCTCTTCCGCCTCACAAGTAAGGTCGATCGCCTTCACCTTGCGCGGATAGTCACTGATGTAGGTGCTCGGGTGCCACGGCGGTTGGTCCGGAAGCGCCGCGAACGCCGGATTGTACGGGTTGATGCCCGTGTCGATGATGGCGACCACGCTCCAACCATCTTCATTGTAATCCGGCGGTGCCTCCGCGTCATACGGCCCCGTCAGGAACGGATCGCCCTTGACGACCGCCCCCTGTTCGGGGGATTCGATGGCAAAAAGGGGCACGGCGGGCTGGGCGCTCAGCAGGGGAAGCCCTGCCAAGAGGAGAACGGCCGCCACGACCCGAACGTGCACGCCAGCCACTCTCTTGATGCACGTATAACCCTTGGGCTACGATGGATGAAATATCACGGCGAGAAGGCCGCGTGGACCTTGCCGGCTGTCTCATCGACCGTATAGGTCTGGCCGTAGATGGTGAATTCCACGAGATCCGGGGAGACCGCCTCCGCGAAGGGGTACGCCAAGTCCGCTTCGACCTGGGTCCCAGGACCCGCATCGACGACGCGGATCCCGTAGTCGATGATACGTTCCGTGAACACCACGAAATCGTCAAAATACGTGCTCGAACAAGTGCCGGCGGTCACGATCGAACGAGACAGCGTATCCGCATCGAAACAGAGCCGCCCAGACTGGGCGGTCCCGCCGATGGTGACGTCCTTTTCGAAGCGGATGTCCGGCTCTCCGCTCGATGGCGGGTACGTGTAGCGCGTGCCCAGCGCCGTGGACCAGCCGTCGAATTCGGTGGGCTGGGCACGCAGGGGCAAATATTCGGGCAGGCTGACGGCAAACGATTGCATCGCCGTGACGATGCCCTGGGGGATGTCGCCTTCATCCCAGGTGCCATCGATGGGGCTCACGTCGACCGGGACCCAAGGACCCGGGTTGCCGGCCACATCGCCGCCATAGAACTCGACCCATGCGTGGAACCCGTCCACGTTGCCAGCCAAGTAGCCGCTGACCAGCCGGGCCGGGACGCCCGCAGCACGCAACAAGCTGACGTACGTGGCGGCCAGATCGCGGCATACGCCGCCCTTGATGCCATTGCCTGTGCCATCGTCGGCCAGGCCATCGTCGCCGGCGTCCTGCCCAGACCGGCTCTCTCCATCCGGGTCTTCTGTATCCTGGATGACCTGTCGCGGCAGCATGAGGGTGTTGCTGGCAAGGCGGGCTTCGTCGTATTCCAGCTCGTCGTAGAGCCACTTGTAGAGGGTCCATGCGATCTCCATCGTGGTCTCTTCGTCCGTGATGAGCGCGTTGACCACCGCTTGGACCGCTGAATCGTCCGGCGTCACGCCGTATCCGCTGCCCATCCAGCGACCCCCGGTGGCCAGCTGCGCCTGGGCAGGCGTGTCGTACGCCGCCATGTCTGAAAGGTCCCACAAGCGGGCCTCGTTGGTGTACCGGGCCACGATGCCGAAGTCCCACTGCCCTTCCGGCAAGGCCTTGGCATCCCCCGCACGCACCTGGACATTGATGATGGCCTCATTGCCGGCCTCGTCGGAAGCGATGATCTGGTAGACGTGGAGCCCCGTGACCAGACCGGTCACGGTCACCGGAAGCGAATCGGCGAGGATCTGGCCGCCTTGCCAGACGCGCAGCGTGGTGCCCGGCTCGACCACGGCCGTCGCGCCGATCGTGTAACTGCCTTGCGAGGCGTCCCCCACGCGCTCCAGGCCTTCGATCTGCGGTGGCGTGGTGTCGACGCGCACGTCCTTGAACGTCTCCCATTTTTCGCCATCGACCGTGTAACTGATCTTCCAGACGCCGTCTGGCAAGCTCAGCACGACGGCCGTGTCCTGGTCGGAGAGGCCCTCTTCACGGAGGGTCCGGCCATCGTCGGAGACC
>JBFKXH010000078.1:0-7255 GCA_041638175.1 Thermoplasmatota archaeon | reverse complement strand
CTTGGGGGGCACCACGTAGCCGCCTTCGCCTTGGACAGGCTCCCACATGCACGCAGCCAGGTCCTCCGTGGGGACCTTCCACCGTAGGACCTCCTCGATGTTGTCGATGGCCCGGTTGGCCAGTTCTTGGGGTTCATCGTAGCCATCGATGCCCCAGATGTTCCGGTAGGGGTTCGGGAAGTGGACGTGCTCTACACCTGGGAATCCGGGGAACATGCCGCGTTGTTGGACGTCCTTGCTCGCCGTGAAGGCCAAGCTACCTTGGCTGCGGCCGTGGAAGCCTCCGTAGAAGGCGAGGAACCGGTGGCGACCGGTCGCCTTCTTGGCCAGCTTGATGCTCGCTTCGTTGGCTTCTGTGCCGGATTGGCAAAAGAAGGTCTTGGCGCCGCGGCCGGGGATGGGCGCGAGGCTGGCCAGCTTTTCGGCAAGATCGGATTGGAGGTCGTAATAATAATCGGTCCCGGCAAAATGGGTCAAGCGCCCGGCTTGGTCTTGCACGGCCTTGACGACCTTGGGGTGGCTGTGGCCCACGTTCATGACGCCGATGCCCGCTGCGAAATCGAGGAACCGGTTGCCGTCCACATCTTCCATCACGCAGCCCTTGGCGGTGCGCGCCACCACGGGCGCGGTCTTGGTGGTGGTGACCAGGAAGCGATCGTCTTTCTTGACCGTCTTCTTGCCATTCGGGCCGGGGATGCTGGTCTTGATGAGGGGTTTGGTTTCGGTTCCGCGGATTGCCATAAATTCAACTCCGTTACGAGATTCGAAGCCGCCAAGTCCAGTTGTGCATAAGCCGTTGCCGGTCGGCGCATGGTCCCAGATTACGAAATCCGCAGCAAGGCCCCAAATAGCCCGGGCGCGTCGCGTGGCCCGTGTTGGAAGAGCTCGTCTTGGTGCTCGTGCCGCTGCTGGTCATCGTCGACCCTCCCGCGAGTCTTGGCCTGTTCTTGGGCCTGACCACCGGCCGGTCTCGCGTCGAACGGATGCAGATCGCGCTCAAGGCAACTCTGTTTGCAGCCACGGTACTGATCGTTTTCGCCTTTGGCGGCAAGCGGGTCCTGGAGCACCTTGGTATCGAATTGTACTCCCTGCAGATCGCCGGCGGCTTCCTGCTCGTCATGATCGGTTTGCGGATGCTGCGAGAAGGTCGGGAGATCCCTCGCGCCGAATTGCGTGAAGTGCATCTACCCACAGGTGGCGCGAAGGATCTCAAGGAGCACGACGGGGACCCCAGCTTCGTACCCCTCGGGCTCCCCATGCTGGCCGGTCCAGGCGCGATCAGCCTGGTCATCGTGCAGACCACCACCGTCGGGTTGAGTCTGGTCGCCTTGTCCATTTTGGCCGTGATGGCCATCGCTCTTGTGACGCTGCTGGCCGCTGCGCGCCTGGAGAAGTTGCTCGGGGACACGGGGACCCGCGTCATCACGCGCATCATGGGCATCCTGACGGTCGCTTTCGCCGTCCAATATGTCTTGGATGGTCTCGATGGTTGGGTGCAGGCCGGCGGCGGTCTCTAATCCCACTCTTCCAGCAGACCCTTCGTCAAGTCGGCCAGGCTGCGCCCTTCGTTCTCGGGCCGGAACGGGCAGTGGTCGCATTGGTGCGCCGAATCACAGCATGCCTGGGCCCGGCGGACCTCATCGCGGCTACGCGGGGCGCGGCCCAGCCAGCGGTTCATGATTCCCGCAACACGAGGCGGCTGCGCGTCGATCGCGTACCAGGCGTGTCGCGGATCCGATCGATCAAGTCGTTCAGGTCCGCCGTCGACGGACAATCCGCCACGACGACCAGGTCATGGTTGCCCGTGACCTCCCAGACCGCCTCCACACCTTCCCATCCAGCAATGGCGTCGGAGACCTCCTTGGTCTGCACGTTCTGGGTGATGTCCACATCGACAAGCGCCTTGACACTGCGGCTCTGCGTCCGGATGGTGAACTGCTGGATGGTGCCGTCCGCGACCAACCTGCGGACGCGGCCGCGTACGGTGCCTTCGCTGGTCCCCACCGAGCGCGCAAGGTCCGTGAAGCTGGCACGCGCATCTTCGCGCAGTAGGCTGAGGATCCGCCGGTCCAGGTCGTCCACGACGCGGCCAGCACCCGCGCGGACTTGAGGCTGCCGCGCAAGCCCATGGCCAGAATGCCTTTGAACCGGTGCCTTCGTGGGCCGTCCATGAAGTGGATCGCCGCGTTGCTGGTGGGCCTCGCCTTGGCCGGTTGCACCGGCTCCGATGATGACGGAAAATCTGACGAAAAGCCCATCGTGGAGATGTGCAAACCTGGAGAAATCGACGATGACGGGGTCAATCTGGCACCGACCGATTTCAACATCACTGCGCTGTTGGACGCCGATGCGTGGGACTTCGAATCGACCAACTACCGCACCTGCACGGTCGAAAAGATCGGCCACACGCCGCTTCGATGGACCCCCGATGGCGAGCCTGCCCCCCACAAGTATCTGGGCGAGATCGACATGCGGGGCGATCTGGACCTGGGCGTGGTCGCTGCACTCGGCTCGAGCGAGACGCCGACGGTCTACTTGCTGGACATCACAAACCGCGCCGACCCGGTGGTATTGAGCAGCATCACCCAGACCAACACCTACATCGTGGACGTAAAGATCAGTGACGACGGGGATTTCCTTTTCACCGCAAGTCAGACGATCCCGACCGTCGGGGAGACACCCGATCCGGACGACCCGAGCGTTCCCCGACCCCCGGTGGAACCCCTTGCACCCACGGCGCCGAACGGATTCTCCATCTATGACATCAGCGACCGGAGTGCCCCCACGTTCCTGCAGACCATCGAAAGCCCCGACGACATCGGCTGCCATATGATCAGCCATGAGATCATCGATGACACGGATGTGGTGTTCTGCGTCGGCCAGCACATCCGCGCCCACGGTCTGGTCCGGTCGGATGCAGGCCCCTGGGTGTACCTCGGCTCCTTTGATTATCGGCTTCCTGATGGCAGCGCCACCACCGGCGCGAGCCCCGCCGGATGCATCAATGACATCATTCTGGTCGGCAATGCGGCCGGTGCCTTGTGCAGCGGACCCCACGACATGACCGTACAGGTCGACCCCGTCGATGGCAAGACCTACATGACGGTCAGCCACTGGAACGAGGGACTGCGCGTGGTGGACGTATCCGCACCTCTTGGGGAAGGATTCGTCACCGTGGCCTCCTGGGCCGGCGAAGGCGCCAAGCACTACGACGGCAACGTCCACACGGCCATGATGTTCTGGATCGGCGAGACCCGCTACGTCGTGGCGACCCCCGAGATGACCTATGGCGGCGTCGTGCCCGCAGTGTGGGTCTTGGACGCCACCTCCCTCGATGGGCAACTCGAATTGGTGGCCGAATGGTACCACCCGCGGGAGACCCCGACGCCGGGCCTCTTCATGACGACCCACCAATGGCAAGTGGCCCCGACGGGCCCGGAAGCGGCCGTGGAGGATGTCAATGTCTACATCACCATGAACCACGCCGGGTTGTGGGTCCTGGACTTTGCGGCGATCCTTGGCGGCGACCTGCAAGGAGCCATCGGAGGTTTCCACATGAGCCGCGCGCCGCTCAATCAGACCACCGCCGTCGGAAACGCGATCCTCAGCACATGGGATGTCAACGTCGTGGACGGCTACATCTACGGCAGCGATCGGGCGACCGGCCTTTGGGTGTTCGACTACACAGACGATGCACACGCCGACCCGCGCTTGACAGGCTTCGCGTGAGCCACCCCCGTAGGGGGTGTCCCCGCCGCGTCCATGCACAACCCTTTTGGCAACGCCGCAGGCATGTGGTGGACACTTGAGCAAGCTCGTCATTGTCGAATCGCCGACCAAGATCAAGAAGATCCAGCAATACCTGCCGCCGGGATTCGTCGTCGACTCCTGCGTCGGGCACATCCGGGATCTTCCGAGCAAAAAATCGGAGGTCCCCGCGGCCATCAAAGACGAGCCATGGGCCGACTACGGGGTCAACATCGATGACGGGTTCAAGCCCGTGTACATCACGATCCGAGGCAAAGGCAAGGTCATCACCGAACTCAAGAAGAAGCTCAAGGGCGCCGATGAACTCTTGTTGGCCACGGATGAGGACCGGGAAGGAGAGTCGATCAGCTGGCATCTCGTCGAGGCGCTCGACCCGAAGGTCCCGGTCAAGCGGATGGTGTTCAACGAGATCACCAAGAAGGCGGTCCTTGGCGCCCTCGAAAATCCACGCGACCTGGACAACAACCTGGTGCAAGCGCAGGAAACGCGGCGCATCCTGGACCGCCTGTACGGGTACGCACTTTCGCCACTACTATGGAAAAAAGTGGGCGGCAACCTGAGTGCCGGACGCGTGCAGAGCGTGGCGGTGCGACTGGTCGTCCTGCGCGAGCGGGAGCGGCGGGCCTTCGTGACTGGCAGCTACTGGGACCTGACGGCACATTTGGATCATGCCGGCCTGTTCGATGCCAAACTGACCCACGTGAACGGCAAGCGCATCGCGACGGGCAAGGATTTCGACAAGGACACGGGCAAGATCGCCGCCGGCAAAGATGTTCTTCTGCTGGAGGAGGCAGAGGCCCGGGATCTGGCAGCGCGGGCCCAGGCCGCCGACTGGCGCGTCGCGGACCTGAATGCCCAGCAGCGCACCTCCAAGCCCTTTGCGCCCTTCACCACCAGCACGCTGCAACAAGAAGCGAACAACCGCCTCGGATTCAGCGCAAGGCGGACCATGGACGTCGCCCAACGGCTCTACCAGGAAGGGCACATCACCTACATGCGGACGGACAGCACCCACCTCAGCGAGGAGGGGCTAGAAGGTGCCAAGCAGGCCATCCTGCAGCAATGGGGAGAGGCCCATTTCGCCGGCCCGCGCCACTACGGCAAGAAGACCAAGGGCGCGCAGGAAGCGCACGAAGCCATCCGCCCCTCGGGGGAGGCCTTCGGGCACCCAGACCATGCAGGTCTCTCGGGCGACGAACTGCGACTCTACAGCCTGATCTGGAAGCGCACCGTCGCAAGCCAGATGGCTGACGAGCGCTACACGACCACGACCGCGACCCTGGAAGCCTCCGAGGGTACCTTTGTGGCACGAGGTCGCCGGGTCGACTTCCCCGGATGGCGGGCTGCCTACCCCACGCGCAAGGACGACGACGGAGAATTGCCACCCATGCAGGTCGGCGACAGCCCGGCCTGCAAAGGCGTGGACGCAGAGGGCCATGAGACCAAACCACCCGCCCGGTTCACAGAAGCCAGCCTGGTCAAGGCCCTTGAAGAGGAAGGCATCGGCCGACCCAGTACCTATGCAAGCATCCTCGACACCATCCAACGGCGCGCCTATGTGACCCTCAAGGGCAAGGCACTGGTGCCCACGTTCACTGCGTTCGCGGTCACCGGCCTTCTGGAGAAACACTTCCCCGAACTCGTGGACACCACGTTCACCGCCAAGATGGAATCGACCCTGGACGCGATCGCCGCCGGCGAAGCGGACGTGGAGCCCTTCCTGACGGAGTTCTTCCTCGGGCCCGAGGGCCTGCAAGCGCAGGTGGCCCGACGGATGGAAGACATGGACCCTGCCCAGGCACGCATCATCGACCTTGGGGACCTACCGTACGACGTCAAGATCGGACGCTTCGGGCCGTACGTGGAGGTGATCAAGGATGGCGAGCGCTACAGCGCCAGCATTCCTGAGGCCATGACGCCCGACGAGCTGGATGCCGCGACGGTCGAGCGTCTCGTGGCGCAGGCGGCCGAAGGGCCGCGCAGCCTCGGGGACGACCCTGAGACGGGCAAGCCGGTGTACATCCTGGACGGCCGCTTCGGCCCCTACTACCAACTTGGGGACGCCGAAGGCAAGGAAAAGCCGAAACGGGCCAGTCTCCCCCAGGGCAAGCAGATCGACGATGCGACCCTGGACGAAGGGCTGTTCCTGCTGTCCTTGCCCAAGGAGCTCGGACCGCATCCGGATGGCGGACGCGTCGTGGCAGGCCTGGGTCGCTACGGCCCGTACGTGGCCCACGATACCGGCAAGATGGATTACCGCAGCCTGCCCAAGGGGCAAGACCTGCAAGACGTCACCATGGAGCAGGCGTTGGCCTTGCTGGCCCAGCCCAAGGGTGGTCGCCGGGGCCCGACCGTGATCAAGGAACTGGGGAAGCACCCCAAGTCCGGCAAACCGATCCAGATCCTCAGTGGCCGCTATGGTCCCTACGTGAAATGCGACAAGACCAATGCCACGGTGCCCAAGGAGATGGACCCCGATTCGCTCACCTTGGAAGCAGCGGTCGAACTGATCGCGGCAAAAGAATCGCGTTAGGCCAATGCCTTAACGGCGGCGGTCTTTGCCCGTGCGTTGGCATTCTCAAGGCGTAACCTCAGCCCGTGGTTCTTGCTGGCCCTCGTCGTCCTCCTGGGGTGGCTGAGCCTTCAGATCCTGGGCGTGTTCCTTGACTACATCGCCATCGGGGTCTTCCTCGGCTACATCACCCACCCACTCTACCGGTGGGCCAAGAAATACATCCGGAACCCGTCGGCGACCGCCCTTGCCGTCCTGCTGTTCATCAGCGCGGCCGTGCTTGTGCCTCTTGGCTTCCTCATCGCCCAACTGATCGTCGAACTGGGGGCCATCGCCGGGCAACTGAATGTGCAGAGCATCGAAGCGACCATCCGCCTCGTCGAAGACCGGATCAACGACATGCTGGGCCGACCGCCGACGCAACCTGACGAGGAGAGCGTATTGTTGGCCACCATCATCCCGACGCTCAACAGTTTCGCCAGCAACGCCACGCGGCAACTGGTGCAGGTATTGGCCGAAGGCGTCATCGGCATCTTCATCCTCCTATACGTCCAGTTCTATGTCTACGTCGACGGGCGACGACTGGTGGATTGGTTGCATGATCTGCTGCCGATGCAGGAAGCACACCGGGACCTCCTTTTCCACGAGGTCGGCAGGGTCGTCCAGGCGGTCATGTACGGCCAGGTCCTTACGGCCCTGGTCCAAGCGAGCATCGCGGCCTTCGGGTTCTGGCTCTTTGGCGTCCCCAACGTAGCTTTCTGGTCGGTCATCACCTTCATCCTGGCTTTGCTTCCGGTCATCGGACCCCCCATCGTCTGGCTCCCCTGGGGCATCTACCTGATCTTGGTCGGGGACACGTTCAACGGCATCGGACTGTTGGCCTACAGCGCGATCTTGGTGAGCACCATCGACAACATCATCCGGCCCAAGCTCATCGGCAGTCGGGCCCAGGTCCACCCGGTGGTGATCCTCCTG
>JBFKXH010000077.1:0-7314 GCA_041638175.1 Thermoplasmatota archaeon | reverse complement strand
GCCATCGTCGGCGGCGTCGGGGCCCTTCTGACCATGGTCAGCTACCTCATGCTACCGATCATCGTGTATGAGCGCCAAGGCGCCATGAGTGCCATGAAGTCTGCTTGGAACAACGTCAAGAAGACCTGGAGCGGCATCCTGATCGGTGGCGGCGCGCTGTTTGGCGGCTTGTGGGCCTTGATGAATTTCTTCGCCTGGAACCTGTTCTTGGTGGCCATTCCCGGTGAGAACGTCACGATCGCCATGATCTTCTCGATCGTCACGGCGGCCATTGCGTACGCGTTCGCCTCGGCAGCATCCGCGGCCATGCGGGCGACCCTGTACTGGTATGCGACCACCGGCGAGGTCCCGCAAGGCTTCCGCGTCGAAGACCTGCCGGAGATCAAGAGTACCGGCAAGATCAGCGGCAACCCGCACGCGATCTAACAACCGACGCGGGCTTCCTCGATGTGCTCGACCAAGGTCGTGACGGCCACATCCGCAGGCACGTCCGCCGTCGCGACGATCCGTAGCCGTACATCCTCCAGCGGGTAGCGTCCGGTCTCCAGGGTCTCCCCGGATGCCAGTCGGGCGCGGCGCAGTGGCTTCCATTCGCCATCCCATTGCTCGATGGCGAACATCATGGATTCGGGGCCATCCGACCAGTTCGCGGTCGCATTGAGCAAGTCGGTGCGGTTGTGGGTCTGCCATTCGCCAAGGACATGGGCGGGCTCGCCCTGCAAGAGGGTGACGTGCGTGGTTTCCGTGGCTGTGACGGTCCCGTTGACGTACCGGAAGTCCAGCGTGCGCTCCGCCATGGAGCCATGGCAGGTGATCCCGCTTTCGCCATCCTTGCCCGTTGCCAATCCCGTCGCCCCGAAGGCACTCCAAAAGATCACAGAACCGATCAGGAAGCCGGCCAGACCGCCCGGGTGCCGGGCGGGAGACCAATGCTCGTTGCTGGTGGCAGCATGGATGATCTGGGGCAACAGCAGCAGGATGCCGATGGCCAGCGCTCCCTGCAGCCAAGGCTCTGCCTCACCCAGCATGGGTCCTGCGCGCCATAGGAGCACGCCGCTGTAGGTCGCGAGGCCCAGGCCGATGCCAGAAAGAAAACGCATCCAGGGGCTGCCAAGCCAGCCGCTTTCGTCGCCGCGGCGGCGGGCGAGCCGTTGCAGGGCCCACAGGGTGGCCGTGATCGCCACCAAGCCGGACACGACCGCCACCGCGATCCAGTACGTGGGGCGCAAGGTGGGGTTGAACATCATCATCAAGAACGTGGCACTGAGTGCCACCGCGTTGAGGAGCAACGCATCGACCCACGGGCCAGGGTCCGCTTGCGACCTGCTTCGGGCCCGCAGGATCCAGCCGGCACCCAACATGACGATCCCCGCCACGATGAGGACGCCTCCGTAGGCCATGATGGCCGTTTCCAAGAACGCCTCTTGTTGGGCCAGGGCGGGCGCCATGAACACCATCATGGCCACGCCGAACGCGGCCAGGTTGAATCCGAGCAAGCAGAGTTTGGCCCACTTGGGCAGATCGAACCATGGGGGCGTCATGTCCGCAGTGCCTCCACGATCTGTTGTGCCATCTCGGGGGTGACTCCCGGGAAAGCACTAAGGTCTTTCACGGAGGCTGCGCGCAGGCCTTCCAGGCCACCGTACGCCTGGACAAGTTCAGCGCGTCGCTTGGGCCCGATGCCCCGCACGCCATCCAACGGGCTCGCCGTGACGCCGCGCGTCGCCTTGGCCCGCACCTGTTTGATGCCGAACCGATGCGCTTCGTCACGGACTCGTTGTAACAATTGCAGGCCGGGGTCGTCGCGGGGCAGCCGCCGCGGATGCAATCGGCCGGGTAGGTACACTTCTTCTTCTTGCTTGGCCAGGGAACACAAGGGGATCTGGGCCCCGATGGCCTGCAACGCTTTGCGCGCGGCCCCCAATTGTCCGGGTCCACCATCGATGACGATCAGATCAGGAAGGGGCTTTTCTTCTTCCAGTAGCCGCGTGTAGCGGCGGCCCACCGCCTCGGCGATGCTTGCAAAATCGTCGACCTCTCGGCCGGCCCCCCGTTGCGGCGCCACGTCTCCGACGGTCTTCATGTTGAAGGTCCGGTAGCGGTCCTTGCGGGGTTCGCCGTCCTGGAAGGAGACCATGGCGGCCCGGGTGTGCTTGCCTGCGTGGTGGCTGATGTCGAACCCCTCGATGCGCATTGGCGCATGGGTCAGGCCGAGGGCGTTCTGGAGGGCTTCCACGGCCCCCATGCCACGCCGTTGTGCCTTGAGCACCTCTTGTTCCATGCGAAGCCGCGCGTTGGTGGCGGCCACATCCAGCCACCGCTTCTTGTCGCCGCGTTGCGGGGCCTCGACGCTGACGGCGTGGCCCGCAAGGTCTCGCAGGTCGCTCTCGAGGGCTTCACCGTCATCGACGTGGGCAGCGACGTGGCGGGGCACGGTCCGATCCGCATAATGGCCGCGCAGGAAATCCGCCAAGGCCGCCGCCGGTTCCTCGATGCCAGAGAGCAAGAAAGCGGACTGACCGACGACCTTGCCGTCCCGTTGGTGCAGCAGGGCCACGACGCCCCGGTCACCGCGGGCGTCCAGCGCGGCGATGTCACGGTCTTGCAGTCGATCATGCACCATGTGTTGCTTTTCCAGGACGCCGTGC
This sequence comes from Thermoplasmatota archaeon, assembly GCA_041638175.1. GTDB lineage: Archaea > Thermoplasmatota > E2 > JACPAO01 > JAHFTW01 > JBFKXH01. The sequence goes on along the minus strand of JBFKXH010000077.1, from coordinate 4,666 downwards.
AAGCCTGCAAGCTGGTCCCGGATGCGCGCGGCTTCTTCGAAGCGATGATCCGCAGCTGCCTCCTTCAGGGCCGATTCGAGACGGCCCAGCAGATCGCGGGTCTTGCCCCGCAGTAACCGCTTGACGTCTTCGACCACGGCGGCGTACTCGGCGTCCGTACAGGCATCGATGCACGGCGCGATGCACTTGCCGATGTCATAGTAGAGGCACTTGTGGTCTGGGACCGTCTTACATCGTCGTAGGGGAAAGAGATCGTTGAGCACCTGCATGACGTGGAACGCTCCGTAGCCGTCAGGAAACGGGCCGAAGTAGGTCGCTTTGTCGTTGATGCGTCGATGGGTCTTGACGAGCCGAGGATAACGGTCGTTTGTGAGCTTGATGTACGGATATTGCTTGTCGTCGGTCAAGCGGACATTGTAGTGGGGGCGGTGGCGCTTGATCAGCGTCTGTTCCAGGATGAGCGCTTCCTTGTTGTTGTGCACCGCAATGTAGTCCAGGTCGGTCGCATGCGCCATCATCTCAGGCTTGTGGGCACCTGATTGCACATACTGGCCCGTACGGGCCCGTAGATCCGTCGCCTTGCCCACGTACAGGACCTCGCCGTGGCGATCCTTCCATAGGTACACGCCCGGCTTCCGGGGGAGTGCCGCCACCTTGTCTCGCAGGCTCAACACAGGGTCCAGGGGGGCGAACCGAAAAGGCGTTCTCCTCCTTCTATGATGCAAGCCCATGGAACTTTCGTCCCGGGAAGCTGCCTTGGTCGGCGCCGTGATCAGCTTCCTGGTCACCGGGCTGTTCATCCACTTTGGCGCCAGCATGGTCGTGAAGGGTAAGCAACACTACTGGCAAGGGCTCATCGTCGCCTTCGCCGGGACGGTCGCGGCCACCGTGGTGCTGATCGGTGCAGGGTTCGGCACGCTGGCGGTCTTCCTTGCCCTTGCGGCCTGGGCACTGGTGGCGGCCATCGTCTACCGTACATCGTGGCTGCGCGGGGCCGTGGTCGGGCTTGCCGCTTGGGTCCTTTGGTTGATCGTCAATTGACTCGTCGAGACCACGCTCACCGCGACCCTCTGATCACGGCTTGAGCAACTCGTCCAGCTCCGTGCGGGCCACCTTGGCCCGGGCAAAGTCGAACTGGAACTCGATGCATAGGTGTTCGACGCCGTAGTCGCGCTCGATGGACCGGAGCATCGCCTCAAGGGCGGCCAAGTAGTGGGCCGCATCATCACCCTGGGTCAGGATGTGCTCGTGGAAATCCAGGCCGAGCACGTTCTCGCCTTCGCATGACGCCTGGGAATGGGGGCAGAAGTCACTCTGCATCCTTTCCGTCAGCACCTGGACATCTTGGCTCAGGACCGGACGGTTCGTGGTGACCTCTACGAAGTAGCCGATCCCGTCGATGAACGGGTTGGAGCGAATGACCTGGAACAAGTCGTCCACCGTGGCGACCATGGAGTTGAAGCAAGACAAAACGTCGGGATAAGCGTTGAGGCACGCAGCCTGGCCTGCACCATGTTGGATCGGCGCGGCCGGGCCACCCCGGAGGCACAACAACGTTCTTCAATCGTGAACGGCGTGGGCCGGGTATGCGTGGGTCGATACTCGCATTGATGTTCCTCGTCGTGGCCGTTTCCGGCTGCGCGACGGAAGAGACGGATGAAGCGCCGGCTGAAAATGCGACAGCGGGTCCGGCCGACGAGCAGCCGACCGGCCAGCCCGCGCCCCCTGCCGGTGAAGCGCCACCGGTCGCCGTCGATGATCCCGGCGTCGGCAATGTTTCCCTGTCGCTGAGTGCCCTCCGTGGAGAAGCCCCGCTCCTGGTCGTCTTCAACCTGACCGCCGAATTGGAAGATGGTGCCTCCTGGATGCTCGACTTTGGCGACGGAGCCCTGGAGGAAGGCGTGCTCGAGAGCGATGCCTGGTCGGTGGAGCACACCTTCGAAGCCGGCGTCTTTGATGCCTACTTCAACGTCACGTACCAAGCCGGCATCGCATCGCGCATGCTCACCATCAACGTGACCGCTCCGGCGGTCGATGAAGGGATCGCCAGCGGCACCGACATGGGATCCCTGGTGTACACGTTCAGCGGCACCATCACGCTTGGTAGCGAGATCCCGTTCGTCCAAGGCTGCGGTGTCGACAGCAACAGCCAGAACGATCACCCGATCGAAGTCCCCCTCGAGATGGAAGGCACTCCGGTCCGGGTGGTCTCCGCCGTCATGGACATGGAACTTGGCGCCAGCAACGCCGATTCGGACATCTGGGTCTACGATGGGGCAGGGACGTTGGTCGGCGAAAGCACGGATTGGAACTACGTGCCCGCCCTCGGTGGGAGCGGGTCCCCGACCGAGCATTTTGACGTGACCGGAGACTGGGCGCCCGGCGCCTGGAACGCACACGTCGGATCGTGCATCGCCGTCATGGGAAGCTACGACGTGACGCTGACGCTCGGGTTCGTCGCCGCCTGACACCCTTTTCAAGACCCCCGGGGTCGCGCCGGATTGCCCGGCCCATGCCGGTGCGCCAGTGTGGCCTAGCCCGGTATGGCAGCTGTCTTGTAAACAGCAGGTCGGGGGTTCGAATCCCTCCACTGGCTCTGGCTCGCAGCGCTCAAATAGGGGTGCCTTGTCGGCCGCCCTGCGCCTTGCGCGCATCGGGTCCGCCCCGAGTCCATTCGCCGCTGTGGCTTAGAGGTATAGCACTCCCTTGGTAAGGGAGAGGTCGCGTGTTCAAATCACGCCAGCGGCTTGCTTCGACGTCTCGAAGAGACTTCGGAGCACGAGCAGGTCCGTAAGGACCTGCGAGATCACCGTGCGGGTGGTCAACACTTGCGAGCCCCCGGTTCGGATGGTCAACACGTGCTAGCTCGACGTTGGGGGCCATCACTTGAGGCGCCCGGCGAGCCCGGCCACGCATTCGCGTGCCTATTCGCCCAACTCAGCACTTCGATCCGTGGCGGCCTGGACGGCGTTCATGACGACCGCCGAGAACGCTTCCTGGCGAAGCACATGGAGCGCGGCGATCGCCGTGCCGCCTGGACTCGTGACCTGATCTTTCAGGGCCGCCGGGTGCAGGTCGCTGGTCTGTGCCAGGCGCGCGCTCCCACGCACGGTCTGCATGGCAAGGCGCATGGCGACGTCGCGGGGGAGCCCGACCCGGACACCGGCGTCCGCCATCGCCTCGACCAAGTGGAACACGTACATGGGGCCGGTGCCAGACAAGCCCGTCACGGCATCCATGAGGTTCTCCGGGATCTCCTCGACACTCCCGACCGCCTCGAAGATGGCACGTGCATGCTGCATGTCCTCTTCGGCGGCGTTCTGGCCACAACACATGGCGCTGGCACCCATGCCGATGGTCACGGCCAGGTTGGGCATGCACCGGATCACTGGGACCTCTTTCAAGTAATACTCGACGAACCGGGTGCTGATGCCGGCTGCGATGCTGATGACGAGCTGGTCTTTCAGGATCGCGCCTCGAAGGTCTTTGAGGGCGGTCTTGATGATCTGGGGTTTGACGCCAAGCAGGATGATCCGTGCGCTGGTCGCGGCCGCCTTGTTGTCCGTGCTGGTCTTGATGCCCAACTCGGCAGCAAGCGCCCCGGCCTTGGCTTGGCTCGGGTTGGTGGCGATGATCTCATCCTTGGTCGCCCAGCCGACCTCGAGGAGACCGCGAACCACGGCCTGCCCCATGTTGCCGCACCCGATGACGGCGAGCTTGTGTTCCATGCCAGGAGACTGCTCGCGCCTCTTTACAGGGTTTTGGACCGATGGACTGATGGAGGGGCGCGCCGTTGTCCGCCCGTGCGTGTCTGCCTGGGCGGGACATTCCATCCATTCCATATCGGTCACCAAGCGCTGCTTCGGCGGGCCTTCGAAGCGGACGCGGTCTTTGTCGGCGTCACGGACGGCGCGTTATCGGCCCGCCCGGACCGAAAGGTCCCCCCATGGGAGGCGCGGCGTGAGGCCATTGAGGCTTTTGCGATCGAAGTGGGTTTTGCCGGCGAGCTGGTCATCGAGGCGTTGGCCGACCCCGTCGGCCCTGCCGCCTCACAAGATTTCGATGCGATCGTCGTGAGCCCCGAGACGGTGCAAGGTGCCAAGCAGATCAATCGTGAGCGCAAGGATGCGGGTCTTGAACCGCTGGCGATCTGGAAGGTCGCCCACGTGTTGGCCGAGGACCTCTTGACCGTCTCCAGCACCCGGATCCAGCAGGGCGACATCGATGGAAACGGTCAGCGGCTGCGCCCGCTGCGCATCAGCGTCGGAAGCGCCAATCCGGTCAAGGTCGAAGCATGCATGGCAGAGGTGGCTGCGCTGACCGGGTGCGAGGTCGAGGTGCAAGGGCACGGTGTCGCATCGGGTGTTCCCGAACAACCCCGCGGCGACGACACCATGATCGGCGCGACCCGGCGTGCCGCTGCCGCCAAGGAATCCTGGGCGGAAGCGGATTACGCCATCGGCGTCGAGGCGGGCATCCAGCACATGCACGGTGATTACGACATGCAGGCGTGCGTGGTCCAGGACCGGTTCGGCAACGAGACCCGTGGCTGGGGGCCCGGCTTCATGTATCCGGATTGGGTCACCAAGCGGGCGCTGGAAGGAGAGATGATCTCCGACATTCTCGGGCCCGTGGCCAACGACCCGCGCATCGGCGGCACCACGGG
>JBFKXH010000076.1:0-7366 GCA_041638175.1 Thermoplasmatota archaeon | reverse complement strand
CTCGCTTCCAATGACCTACGATGCCCAAGGGGTCTTGGCCGGCAAGCGTCGCGCCATCAGCCGCCTGATCACCGGCATCGAACGCAATGACCCCGAAGCGCACCGGGTGCGTCGCGAGACCCATACAGGCCAAGAGGCCCATGTCATCGGCATCACCGGAAGCCCGGGCACAGGCAAATCCACGCTGACCGATCGGCTGATCGACCATTACCGCCGAGCAGGCCTCCGTGTTGGCGTCATCGCAGTGGACCCGAGCAGCCCGTTCAGCGGCGGCGCCATCCTTGGCGACCGCATCCGTATGCAGAGCCGCAGCACCGATCCGGAGGTCTTCATCCGATCCATGGGCACCCGAGGCGCCCTGGGCGGTCTGAGCAGCAGTTGCGCGGACGCGGTGCGCGTACTGGAAGCGGCCGGAAAGGACGTCATCCTGGTGGAGACCGTCGGCGTCGGACAAGCAGAGGTGGACGTCATCCGCCTTGCAGACACCGTGTTGGTGGTGCTGGTGCCGAACCTGGGCGACGATGTGCAGGCGGTCAAGGCCGGGGTCATGGAGATCGCGGACGTTTTCGTGGTCAACAAAGCGGACCTGGACGGAAGCGACAAGGTCTACGCCGAGGTCGAGGCGAGCATGATGCTCGGACACCCTGACACGGATGTCTTCTGGTGGCAGCCGATCGTGCGCACCGTCGCGGAGCGTGGCACGGGCACCGAAGAGCTGCTCAAGGCCATCGCCGAACACAAGGCATGGAGCCAAGAGCATGGCCAATGGCATGCCCGGCGCCGGCGCCGGCTTCGCACCCAGGTCAAGGACTTGCTCCACAGAGACATCGAGGAATCTGCGTTCGATGGGGAGGAGCCCCGCGACGGATTCGCAGACTTGTTCGCCAAGGCCGAGGCAGGGGCGCTTTCGCCCCGCGACGTGGCCGACGCGATCCTCGCAGCCTACCGAAGTCAGTAACGGACGCGGAATTTGTTCCAGATGAACAGCGCGACGCCTGCAAAGAGCGTGACCGCGATGATGTTGACCCGTTCCGTGTCGTCCAAGCGTGCAGCGGCGGGCCCTGGCTCGTAGGATGGGTCTCCGACCAGGGAGCGCACGGCGTCTTGCTGGGCTTGCAACGTGGCCGTGTCGCCCTTCATGATGTAGGTGATGAGGATCTGGTCCCCGTTTCCGAGTTGGTCTTTCATGAAGGACCCGACCTTGTTGACGCGATCCCAGTCACCGTTCCAGGCGCGGTGGTAGACGGCCACTTCGTGGGTGTCATTGGTGGTGTACGTGCCAGCCAATGCGTGCGGCGCATCGAGTGTCAGCGTCGAGGCGGCGACCTTGACATCCAATTTCTTGAAGATGTCCTCCGATTCGATACAACGGGTGGTCGCCGGGTGCATGTGCAACAACCCGTCATCACCATGGATGTGGAAACCGGATCCGGGGCTGGCGCCGGCATCGCCCCATTGCTGACCGTCCGGGTTGGCGCTCGGGTGGTACACGCCAGCGTTCGGATTGAACGGCACCTCTTGGCCATCCACGAAGACGGCGTAGCCCGCGTGCCAGTGGCCGGGGCATTCCTTTTCGGGCGCGAACTGGAAAGCCACGACGCTGCCCCAGATGGCGACGATGATGATGGGGATCATGAATTTCTTCAGGGTCGCCATCAGGTCGAACTTGTTGGCCTGCTCATGGTGCTGGCGGCGGCGGTCCCGCGCGTCACTCATGCTTTCCGATGACGAGACGCGCCACATAAAAGGGACGGAACGGCCGTCGGTTTCTTGGCCGTGGCTAGGATGGGATGCCATGGGCCTGCGACGAGACCGGCACCCCATGCCGGATGCGGTCCGCGCAGCACTGGACCGGGCCGACCTGCTGGAAGCGTACCATGCCCGACCACCGTACCAGCGCAACGATTACCTGGGTTGGATCGGGAGCGCGAAGTTGCCCGCCACGCAACAAAAACGCCTTGCGCAGATGCTGGACGAATTGCGGCGGGGCGATGTGTACATGAAGATGGCCTGGAGACCGCGACGCTAAGCCATCGCAGCGAGGGGGCTCGGCCGCAGGTCGCTCCTTGGTCGAAGCTTGCGTGGGCGGCCGGTGGGGGCTACCGCAGCAGGTTGCGCGCAATGACGAGACGTTGGATCTCGCTGGTGCCCTCGTAGATCTCGGTGATCTTGGCATCCCGGAAGTGACGCTCGACGGGGTAGTCTTTGGTGTAGCCGTTGCCGCCGTGGATCTGGATCGCCTCGGTCGCAGCCCACATGGCGGTCTCGCTGGCGTAGACTTTGGCCATGCTCGCTTGCATGGAGTAATCCACCTTGGCATCCTTCATGGTCGCCGCGCGGTGGATGAGAAGACGGCTTGCTTGGATGCGGGTCGCCATGTCGGCGAGCTTCCATTGGATGGCTTGGTTGGCACCGATGGGCTTGCCGAATTGCTTGCGCTCCTTTGCGTAGGCGAGGCTTGCATCGAAGCTTGCCTGGGCGATGCCAAGGGCCTGGCTTGCAATGCCCAATCGGCCGCCGTCGAGGGTCTGCATGGCGATCTTGAATCCCATGCCGTCGTCGCCGAGTCGGTTCTCTTCGGGCACGTGCACGTTCTCAAAGAACAGGGGGCAGCAGGGCGCGCCTCGGATGCCGAGTTTGTCTTCGGTCTTGCCGATCTCGAAGCCGTCCATGCCTTTCTCGACGATGAATGCGCTCTGGCCTTTGTGCGCGGCCGCCTTGTCGGTCTGTGCGAAGACGATGTAGGTCTCGGCAGGACCGGCGTTGGTGATGAACAACTTCTGGCCGTTGAGGACGTAGTCGCTGCCTTCCTTGTTGGCGGTCGTGGCCATGCTGACCACGTCACTGCCGGCGTTGGGCTCCGTCAGGCCATAGGCGCCCAGGCGCTTGCCTTGGAGCATGTCGGTGAGGTATCGGTCGTGTTGGTCGTCGTTGCCGAACGTGTAGAGAGGCCAGCCGCTGAGACTGTTGTTGACGCTGGCGATGACGCCCGTGGCGGCGCAGGCGCGGCTCAGCTCTTCGATGGCGATACAGTAGCTCACCATGTCCGTGCCGGCACCTCCCTTCTGTGTGGGGAAATTCATGCCCAAGAGGCCCAGTGGGCCCATTTGATCCACCAACTCTTGCGGGAAGTGGTGGTCCCGGTCGATCTTCTCGGCCAGGGGTGCCACTTGCTGGTCGGCGAACTCTCGGACCATGTTGCGGATCATTTCGTGCTCGGCGCTGGGCTGGAAGTCCACGAGACGGCCACTGGGGGCCCGTGGAAAAGCTGTGCGCCTACGAGGGATGGTATTGGGCCGGAATCTCAGGGACCTGAGCACGCAGCGCAGATACATCCTCGGGAGGATTGACCATCAACAACATGCGCGCACCGTCGGGGATCGGCTGGGACAGCGCGTCGATGTCGGTTTCCCAGTCTTGGCCCCAGCGTTGGATGTCGAAGCGAACCGTGCCGTTGCGGACCTCGTCGCCTACCTGGACGGCGCCGCCATCACGTTCGAGGGCCCATACCTCGACGGCGAACAGTGTCCAGCCCAGTGCGATGCAAGACTCTTGCTGGGGGTGGATGTGGATGATGCCGTCGTCGCTGTGCATGTGGATCCCGCCTTCGCGGGCCACCAGGTCCCGTTCGTCGAAGTAGGGCCAGACCTCGTCCCCGTCGGCGACGAGCAGGGTGACGTGGAAGTGCCCGGGGCATGCGGGCTGGGGTTGCCGCGCGTCTTGCTCGCTCGCCGCGGGCGATTCCTCCGTGCAGCCGGCAAACGCCAAGGTCAACAGGAGAAGAGGAGCCCAGTTCACGAGGCAATAGGGGCGGTGCTTTGCTTGAACCTTACCAAACCTTCCAAGAGGACCCCCTGCGTACTCGGCCTGTGTTGGAATGGGTGCTCGCGGCATTGGTCGGCGTGCTGGCTGCCACGACATGGCTCTTCTATGCAGCCTGGCGCCGTGCCACCAAGCGGGCCAGGACGCTCGATTCGGCCAAACGGAGCCAATCGACACGGTACGGACAGATCACCGAGCAATTCGCCCCGTTGCTTGCCGATTGGCCATGGGACCCCAAGCGTTTCAAGTTCCTGGGCGACCCCATCGACGGCATCCAGTTCACCGATCAGGGCATCATCCTTGTCGAGATCAAGAGCGCCGGGAGCCGCCTTTCGACCATCCAACGGCAGGTGCGCGACCACGTACGCGCCGGCCGGGTCGCCTGGCAGGAGGTACGGATAGGATGAGGGCCCTGGAGGACGCAAAAGCAGCATACCTTGGCGCCGTGGCCGCCGCCGATCCCACGCGCCTGGTCAAGCAGAAGGTCCGCACCGGTGCGCTTGATGATTGGCTCGGCGACCTAGAGCGCCCGACCATGCTCCACGTCCTGGCGCTCGGCAAAGCCGCACCCCGCATGTTGTGGGGTCTCGTGGAGGCCAGCGTGCCGTTTCGCGGCATCGGCGTCACCACCCCCGGCCAGAAGAAGACCCAGGTCGATACGTTCACGTGGCTTGATGGAGACCATCCTGTACCCGGCGAAAGGAGCCGCACGGCCGCGGCCCGTGTCATCGACTGGATCGACGCGTTACCCCCCAAGGCGCCGGTCCTGGTGCTTTTGTCGGGTGGCTCATCCGCTTGCATGGAGGATGCCTGCGACCCAGAAGCATGGCAAGCGTGGCTCGATGAAGGGACCGACATCTTGACGATGAACCGGCGGCGCGCGGAGCATTCCGGCGTCAAGGGCGGTCGCCTCGGGGAGCGGCTACGCAAAGCGGGCCACGCGGTTCGCGTCTGGACCCTCTGCGACGTTCCCCCCGCCCACCACCGATTGGTGGGTTCAGGGCCCTTCGACATCCCCTCGATCGACCACGACGTGCTCGCCGACAGCAGTCTGCTTGCCCAAGCGGCAGGCCAGGTCCTGTCTGATCTTGGCTACCAGGTGCTTGCTCGACCTGATCGGCTGGAAGCCTCCATTGCAGAGGAAATCGACGGCTTCGTGACACCCCTGACCCCGGGTCAAGCGTTGGTGGGCCACGGCGAACCTTCCATTCGGGTACACGGCGACTCCCCCGGGGGGCGCTGTTGCCATGCAGCGTTGGCTGCGAGCCGGCGATTGCTGCCAGATCATGTCTTCCTGGCCGGTGCCAGCGACGGTGTCGACGGGACCACCCGTGAGTCCATGGCCTGGGCCTTGCACGGCGACTGGGACGGTGATGGGCAAGCGGCCCTGGATCGATGCGAGGCCCATGCTTGGCTGGCCGTCCGCGATCGTTGCATCGGCATGGGACCCACAGGCACCAACCTCAACGACCTCTGGGTCTTGGTGCATGGGTTGAAATAGCGGGTCAGGTGGGCAGGAACCATGCTGGAACGGGTCCCCACCATCCTCACTGCGCAGGAGATCCTTGACAAGGCGTTCCAGCGCGCGCTCAAGATCGATGTGCCCGACCCGGTCCGGTACCACCGGATCCGGAAAACCGAGGCCGCACGCATGGAATCGGTCTGCGACACCATCTCGGAGACGTTGATCCGTTTCCCCAAGGCGTTCCCCAACATCGACCACGAGCGGGATTACGACGTGGAGGTCCTGGATATTGTGATCGGCCTGCACCCCCTGCGCAAGGCCCTGGGCAGCGTCAAGTGGGCGGCCGAGAAGGTGCAGGACCTCAAGCGCGAATCCCAAGAGCGGATGCGTCACGAACGCACGGTCGAAGGCATCAAGAAGGTCCAGAACCGCTGCTACGGGCGCATCAGCAGCATCACCTACGATGTGGACAAGGACCTGGACGTGCTCCGGGAGGCCCGCGACAAGGTGCGCGGCCTTCCGACCGTCAGCCCGGACTACATGACCATCGTGATCGCCGGCTACCCGAACGTAGGAAAGACCAGCCTCTTGCGCGCATGGACCGAGTCCAAGGCAGAGATCAATTCGTACGCGTTCACCACAAAGCACGCCGAAGTGGGTCACTTCGAGACGGAGATCCGGCCGGGCATCGTCGAGACCTTCCAGATCGTCGACACTCCCGGCCTTCTCGACCGCCCGGAGGAGGAGCGAAACGACGTGGAGCGCCAAGCACTGGCAGCCCTGCGAAACGCGGCCGATGCGGTCCTCTTCTTGCTCGACCCGTCCGAGTCTTGCGGCTATTCCATGGACGCACAACGGGCCCTTCTTGGCCAAGTCGAATCAGAAATGGCGGGCCTCCCGATGTTGGTGGCCGCCAGCAAGTGTGACATGGCCAAGGCGGAGGACGTGTTGTGTTTCAGCACGACCACGAAAGAAGGACTGGATGAACTCCAGGACGCGGTCATGGACCTGTTGCGCGAGGCACACGCACTGGCCGATGATCTGGAAGAAGACCCCTTGGATCGCTGGACTCAATCCTGAAGGCAGGCATCCACGTGGGCCATGGACGCCTTGACGTGCCGGCCGGTGTCCGCTTCCACACTGGGGCCGTGGCCGCAGTGCAGGACCTGGACCGGCAGGGCGCCCAAGCGATGGACGCTTTCAGCCAGCTGACGTAGGTCGCCGTCAGGGAAATCGAAGCGCCCGATGCCTCCGTTGGCAAACAGCGTATCCCCGCTGTAGAGCGTGCCGCTGCCCTCATGCCAGAAACAACACGAGCCCGGACTGTGTCCTGGCGTGAGGAGCACCTTGTGAAGGTCGTCGCCAAGCAGGATGTCGTCCCCGTCGGCGAGCACCTCATCCACATCCAACCGTACGATGTCCTGGCCGAACATCTGGCTGGTCGGGTCGTGGCCGCGGTGCAATTTGTCGGCGGTCGCCGGACTGGTGCACACCTGGGCTCCGAGGGCCTGCCACTTGGGCAATCCGTTGACATGGTCCAAGTGTTCGTGAGTGATGGCGACCTTGCGGATCCGATGCGGGTCGGTGACGGCTGCCACTTCCTTCAAGATCGCGTCAAAATCCAACCCGTGTCCCGCGTCCACCAGATCATAGGCGTTGGCTTTGGGGTCCTTCAGGAGGAACTGGTTGCAGTCCCAGCCGCGGCCGCCGATCTTCATGTGGCCGCCAAGAGGCCAGTGGCCTGGTGACAGATGCTCTCGACGTGGTCGAAGGCATTCTGCAGGTTGGTCGCGTGTTTGCTGGCCGTGAATGCCACGAGGGCCTCTTCCGGTTCTGTCTGGGTGCCCCAGTGTTCGGCCACCCGTCGTAGGACATCATCTTGGATGCCGCGCCGTGCTTGGGCCGCCTCCATGCCGACGACGACCAAAGCGGGCACATCGGCTTTTGAGAGGGCCTCCATCAGGTGCTTCAGGAGCCCGTCGAGGGTCTCGAAGCCCCGGCGCGTCACCCCGTGGAGTTCTTTGGCAACACCGGTCGGTGGCCGCGGATTGCGGATGCGTTCCAACAAGTGGGCGCGGG
>JBFKXH010000075.1:0-7398 GCA_041638175.1 Thermoplasmatota archaeon | reverse complement strand
TGGCTTCGAGGACGCTACCAACGAGACTGCCGAATCGCCCCTGACGGAGGCGTTCATCCGCAACATGACCTGGCCCCTTGCCTTGTTCATGGCGTTCGCAGCGGGTTTTGGCGAGGAGATCCTCTTCCGAGGCGTGCTCCAGAAGTGGATCGGTTGGATCCCGACCGGCATCCTGTTCGGGCTCGTGCACGCCGGCTACGGCACCGTAGACCAGATCGTTTTCCCGCTGGCCCTTGGATTATGGTTCGGTTTCATGGTCCACAAGGGCAAGTCTTTGTGGGTCGTCATCGGAGCCCACTTCACGTTCGATTTCGTGCAGTTCGCCCTCATCATGGTAGGCACTTAATCTGACCAAGCGTTTCCCGGCCATGGCCTGGTCCTTGTTCGACCACACTGCCGACGTGGGCATCCGATCGGATGGCGACGACGTGGGCGACGCCTTGGCCCAAGCCGCTCGGGGCCTGACCGCCGTGATCACCGGCAAGAAGGAGAGCCTCGGCTTCCGCAGTGGCCAGGAGCGGACCTTCTTCGTGGAAGCCCCCGACCATCAGGCGCTGGTGGTGGCGTTCCTTTCTGAATTGCTCTGGCTGGCCGAGTCTGAGGGCCTGCTTTGGGTGACCGGCGGGGTGGACGTGCGTCCTTCGGATGATGGCCTGCGTGCAGAGGCGGCCGCCAACATGATCCCGTTCGACAACAAGGTGCATCGCAGCGGCGTCGAGGTGAAGGCGATCACCTATCACCAATTGTTCTCGGGCCGCGAGGGCGACCGCTGGTCCATCCGGGTCATTCTGGATATCTGATCCTTGCAGAAAACGACACGATTGTTTCACATCACCACCAAGTGATATCGACAATCCCACCAATTGTTTTATCTTTCATTGCAAGGCGTTTGGCACCCATGCGATACTTGATCGTCCTGGCACTCCTGCTGGCTGGCTGCTCTGGAACGCCATCCGACATCCCAGATTCGCCATTGCACGGCATCTCGGCCGAAGCGGGGCCCGAACGGGATCCCGTAGTGCCGCAGGGCGAATCCCCGGACCCGGAGATCAACGAGACCGTGCCGGAGATCCGCGAGGCGGGCCTCGAATTGTCGGCGTCCGTGACCCGTGGACAGGATCCGCTTCACGTCGTCTTCACGGTCGACGCCTTGTACGCGGCGCCATGGACCCTTGCGATCAACGGAGAACCGGTCGCGGCCGGCCGATCCGTTCCAGGCGAATACGCCGACGATTTCAGCGAAGGCCTGTACGAAGCGACGCTTCTTTTCGCGGGCGATGAGCAGCTCGAGCGGAGCCTTCTGATCACGGTCGATGCCGCGCCCTTCACGACGGCATCCTCGTCATTCGAAGGGACGCTCGGCGGCCTTGGACCGGACCGCGTGACCCATGAGATCGAGGTGCCCCACGAGGCGGGCGCTTTGTCGTTCCAAATGACCTACGAGACGATTCCGGTGGCCACTGTGCAGCAACCGAACCTACCTTCCTCCCCAATCGATCCTGGGGCGGCTCTCATGATGCCAAAAGTGACCGCCCAGGTCGATGTGGTACTTCGTGACCCCAGGGGCAACGAGCACGAGTTCGCCACCCAAGGCGGTGAATACGGCCGCCTCGAAGGTCCCGCCGCCGGAACCTGGCAGATCATCGTCGCCGCGCCGACCAAGCACCTTGTCGCATACCAGGTCACCGCCATCGTGTGGGACGACGACGTCCAGAGCTGGGGGATCACCGACGACATCGTGGCCGCAGGCTACAGCGGAACCGTGCGTGACCCCTTGCTCGTCTACCTTGACCTGCCCGACTGGATCCTGGCAGAACTCGACTGGGCCAAGGCGTTCGCCATCGGGTTGCTGCCGGACGATATGATCGCGCATACGGTGGCGCTCCCCGCGGACACATCCTTCCTGTACGCCGAAGTCAGTTGGGCCGGTGCCCCGGGCCAATGCGATCGCTCCGGCGATGCCCATGGCCTGGACTTCGAATGGGGGAGCGACGGCGACGGCACCCGGGCCATCGAATCGTCGGGCTGCGAAGGGCTGAGCCTGGCCGGTCACTTCGACGGCGACTGGGAAGCACGGGTCATCGCGGAGCGGGCCTCCGTCGCCGACTACGCGATCACGTTGTACTACGACTAGTGCGGCCGCAATCTGTACGCGTTCGGACGCACGGGCCTTTGGGCCTCGGCATGGCTGGCGCGCCCCGGTGCGGGCCGAAAGATGCAGGAGGCGCGCGAGGGCGCGGATCCATCAGGACGCCGTGGATCCGCGAGACCACAGATCTCAGTGTGGTTTCAACAATCTGACGCGGGACTTCGACAACGCGACGCGGGACTTCGACGAAGCGGCAGCGTTGTTTAAGAAAGAACAGAGACGGTGGTCATGCATGCGATGGATTGCATTGCTGCTACTGACTGCGATGCTGGCGGGTTGCGCAAGCGACAAGTCCAGCGAAACGGACGAGAACACCACGGACACGTCCGTGGATCCCGACGGTGGTGCGCCACTCGATGGTGCGACTCCAGACCCTGATGGCACAGGCATCACGCCGAATGTGACCGACGCCGGCCAGATCGCGTTGATCGCCAGCGTGGCGGACGGTGTTGCCCCGCTGCACGTCCAGGTGACCATCCTGGTCGCTGACGATGCGGACTGGAGCCTTACCCGCAACGGCGACCCGAGCCACGCAGGCACCGGAGAACAGCGCGTGACCCTGACCTTGGGCGAAGGGACCCATGAACTGCGGGCCTTCCTGGTCGACGACCCGACCAAGGAAGCGACGTTGGTCATCCAGGTCGAGCCTGCGCCCGTCCCGGCCGCAAAGCACGACTTCGCTGGCAAACTCGACGCTGGCGCGGATGCCAGCGCGGCGCACGATTTCTCGGTGCCCGCGCGGTCCAAGGGGATCACGGCCGTCCTGAAATGGATCGAAGACGCCGAGGACACCGTGGACCAGAGCGTCCGCCCCTGGCTGTGGGAACTCGATCTCGAACTGGTCTCACCCAGCGGTGAAACCTACGTGCTCGAGGCGGATGCCTACGAAGCGGGTACCATCGAAAACCCCGAAGCCGGGGCCTGGCGGGTCGAACTGGATGCGCCTCGCCCGATCCCGCCCCTGGAATACACGCTCGAATTGATCGTGTGGGGCGACACCCTTCGCGAAGAAGTGTTCGAGGGGACTTTGCAAGGCGTCAACCTTGGTGAGCCGACGCCCGAGCAGTCCCAGACCGCGCCGGCCCAACATGTCATCGAAGCCCCCGCCGGAACCATGGCGGTCGCTGCCTTCCTGACGTGGGTGGCTGGGGACGGTACGCCGTGCGACATCCCGTCGCGCCAGGCAGACTATGATCTGCGTGGCACCGTGGAGGGACAAGATGCCATCTCCTCTGCCAAGGGAGGGGTCTGCGAGGCGGATCTTTGGGCCGGAGACGGCGAAGGCACCTGGATCTTCGACGTCATCCCGTTCCTGACGCCGGAGACCGATTACACGCTGACCGTCCTGTACGGTTAGCACCGCAGACAGGCCGCGCCGTGGCCCACTTCTCGGAGCGGGCCCGGCGCGGCTTGGCCCATAGGCCCCGTCACTTCGTCAACGTGGCTGGGTTGCTTAAGAACGCCCAGGGGGGCTTGGACCCTATGCGATGGATTGCAGTGCTGCTCCTGGCAGCGATGCTGGCTGGTTGTGCGAATGATGACAGCAAGAGCATCGACGAAATCCCGACAGGGGATCCCGAAGGACCCACCGTGCCTGGCGACCCGGACGCGCCCGGGGAGCCTGGCACGGAGAACCCGCCGGTCTCCCACCCGGATGACCCCGAAACGCCGGAGGCGATCTACTTGGCCTTGCTGGCGGACGTGACAAGTGGCCAAGCACCCCTGGACGTGAACTTGACCGTGCAGACAACGCACGACCTGGGCTGGGTCCTGTACGACAACGATGAGCAGATCGGAGAGGGGCAAGGCCAACAGAATCGATCCGTGGTCCTGGACAGCGGATCCCACGACCTTCGCGTCGTGATGGATGTGGAGCCCCCGGTGGAGGCCTCGTTGACCATCGAAGTGACGCCCCCGCCCGTCCCGGCATCGGCATACACCTTCGATGGCAAGCTCGACGCAGGAGCGGACCAGTCCGCACGGTTCGAAGTGGATGTACCCGCGCGATCGGAAGGCATCACAGCCATCCTTACATGGATCGAAGACCTGGAAGATGAGGTCGACATGAGCGTCGAACCAGGTCTTTGGAACCTGGACATCACGTTCACTTCGCCGTCCGGCGAGACCACGTCCTTGTCAGGCGAGTCCTACGAGGCGGGCACCTTGGATGCCCCCGAACCTGGCACCTGGTCGATCGATGTAGAATCCGCCCGGGCTGGCCCGCCCGTCGAATTCGTGCTGGATGTGGTGGTCTGGGGAGACACCCTCAAGCAAGAGGTGTTCACCGGGGAACTGCAAGGCCTCAACGTCGGCTGGGTGCATTCCGCACTGGCTGTCAGCGCCCCCGCCGTGCACGAGGCGGCTGCACCAGCCGGAACCACGGCCATGGTCGCCATCCTAGACTGGCACGTCGCGGGGGAGGACTGCGACAACGGATCCCGCACCGCGGATCTTGACTTGGTCGGATCCAAGGACGGAGAGGCCCTCATCTCGTCCGGCCATTTCCTGACATGCGAGGCCGACTTCTACGCGGGCGATGCAGCCGGCGCCTGGGAATTCCAGGTCGTGCCGTTCCTCGCACCGCCGACCGCCTACACCTTGACCATCCTGTACGGCTAAGGACACCTTACGCATGGGCCGGCCCGTGACCTGGGCTGGCCCCCTTCATCGCGTGCGTGAGGGCGTGCACGAGATCCCCGCTGACTACCGCGGGCAAGGGGGCGACCTTCGCATGAACGTGCCTGGCCGGGTCATCGCCGACGAAAGGCTCCTGCCACACATCATGGACGACCTGGCCTTGGAGCAGGTCGCCAATGTGGCGAGCCTGCCAGGTATCGTCGGCCACAGCTTGGCCATGCCAGACATCCATTGGGGTTACGGCTTTCCCATCGGGGGCGTGGCGGCCTTCGACGAAGAAGACGGAGTGGTCTCTCCTGGTGGCGTCGGGTTCGACATCAACTGCGGTGTACGCCTGCTGGCGACCGACCTGCACATCGATCAAGTGCGACCCACCCTCGAACCCCTGTTGGATCGGCTCTTTGATGTGATCCCCGCAGGCATGGGAAGCCGTGGCACGGGCATCGCCGAAGGCGACCTGGACACGATCCTGGAACATGGCATCCACTGGGCGGTCGACCAGGGCATCGCACGGCCAGAGGACGTGCCGTTCATTGAGGAATCCGGCCGGATCTCCGGCGCCCGCGCCGAAGCCGTTTCCGACCGGGCCCGGCTACGAGGCCGCCGCAGCCTCGGAAGCCTTGGATCCGGCAATCACTTCCTGGAAGTGCAGGTGGTGGACGAGACCTGGGGCCCGGGCTTGGAAGTCGGCCAGGTGGTGGTCATGATCCACACCGGCAGCCGCGGCCTGGGCCACCAAGTATGCCAAGACCATCTCCAAGCCTTGCAGGGCGGCGACCTGATCGACCGCCAACTGGCCTATGCCCCCCTCAAGACCCCGGCCGCCGACGCGTACCTGGCTGCCATGGCCGCCGCGGCCAACTTCGCGTTCGTGAACCGGGCCATCCTGACCCACCGTACGCGACAAGTGCTCGAAGGCATCGGAGGCGACGCGCGCCTCATCTGGGACGTATGCCACAACATCGCCAAGTTCGAAGATCACACGGTCGACGGCGAAAAGCGCCGCGTCTGCGTCCACCGCAAGGGCGCCACCCGGGCGTTCGGGCCGGGCCACCCCTCGCTTCCGTCCGCGTACGCGGCGACCGGACAGCCCGTCATCGTCCCGGGAGACATGGGGCGCCGCAGCTTTCTGCTCACGGCCCAACAAACGGCCATGGACGAGACCTTCGGATCCTGTTGTCACGGCGCCGGCCGGCGCATGAGCCGTAGCGAAGCCAAGCGGACTTTCGAAGGGCAAGACCTGATCGACCACCTACGCACCCGTGGCATCATCGTCAAAGCGACCAGCAAGGAGGTCGCCGCCGAGGAGGCACCCGAGGCGTACAAGGACGTCACCGATGTGGTCCACAGCGTGGAGACCGCGGGCCTTGCTCGACGCAACGCCAGCCTACGACCCCTGGGCGTGGTGAAGGGCTGACAGGACGATTGTCCAAAGGCCTCCACGCCCGGTTGCCCCACCCCTTATGAAACCAAGGTCGAAGCCTCGCCAAAATGGCCACAAGGTATATCATGGATCGCAAATGGTGGAGCGCTTGGTCACCATGAACCTGGTCAATCGATTGCTCACGCTTTGTGTTCTCGGCCTCCTGGCTGCGGTCCCGTTCTCGGCAGCGCAGACGGAGCTCGAGCCTGGCATCTACAACCCTACCGAAACGTCCACGGAAGCCACGATGTACTTCCACGTCAACGGCATCCAGGACTTCCCGGTCAACACCCAGATCCCTGACGATCGCTACCAGCAGAGCACCCCGCTCGGCCTGACGACCCACAGCCAAGGCTGCCAGGACGTGCCGGACCTCGCATTGGTCAGCAACACCCACCACACGTACTACGGCTACTCGAGCCCCGGCTACGTGGAATACGACGTGGACGAGGGTGGCAAGCCCCGGTACCACACGGAGCGCGGCATCAGCTTCGACGTGAAGCTGGACCGTGCCGTGGACGCTGAAGTCCTCTGGTACATGGAGTCCCAGGTCGTCGGTGGCGACACCCAGCCGTTCAACGTCAACACGATCCCGGCCGTCATCCCCAACGTCGTCGTGCGCGCCACCGTGCGTGAGGGCGACCAGATCAGCGTCGGTCACGAGGAAATGAACACCGGCGCCGTCATCGCGGAAGGTTTCACCACCGCCACGACCCTGGCCGGCCCCCAGACCACCTACCCCGAAGACGGCAGCGTCTTTGCGGCAGGCACCAACTCGGAGACCGGCGCGGCCGTCTACGGCTTCAAGGTGACCGCCCCCATCGACAAGGCGATCATCAACAAGGACGAATCCTACAACGTCCGCATCGACGTCTTCATGGAAGGCGTCGGCTGTGACGACCCGGCGGCCGACCAATACTTCATGGCCGACTGGGTCCGCGTCCACACCAGCCCGGAAAACCGTCCGCAGCTCAAGTGGAACATCCTGAACCCGCTGCGCATCGAATTCCTGCACCCGCAGTTCATCGGTGACGACCTGGTGGTCCACACGTCCACCAACAGTCCCTGGGGCAACTACGACGTGCGTGGCGACCAGGCCAGCGAATCCGCCGGCCAATTGGAAGTCAGCATCAGCGGCCCCAGTGTGCCGGTCAGCTTCGAACGCGTCGCCCTGACGGCCCGCACCCAC
>JBFKXH010000074.1:0-7400 GCA_041638175.1 Thermoplasmatota archaeon | reverse complement strand
GCGGCGGCCTCTCCGGCTGCGTCGGCTTGTGCTTGCTCCTGTTCGAGCGCCTTCTGGCGCTCCTGGAGCTCCCGGAGCTTCTCCTGTCGGATCCGCTCCAGGTCGTCCATGCTCAGTACTTGCTGAGCGCCGGGGTCTCCTTCTGGAGGCCCTGACGGACAGCGTGAGCCGCGTTGTCGAGCAGACCGCGCCCAGTGGCGCTGACCACACGACCTTGGCTCTGGATGTTCTGGACCAGACCGGCCTCTTCGAGCTGCTGCAGTGCCTTGCGGGCGATGCTGCCGGAGCCCTTGACGGCCTTGTTCGGCTTGCTTCCGCGGTCGCGGAATCCACCGAAGTGCTGGCGCAGGCGCTCCGTACCGATCGGCCCTTCCGTGTACACCTTGCGGAGCACGGCGGCGACGCGGACGTTCCACCATTCGTTGTCGACCGGCGGCTTCTCCTTGTGGACACCGGTCTTCACGAAGGGTGCCCATTCGGGAGCCTGGACGGCGTCGAACTTGGAAAGTTCCTTGGCCGCAGCGGCGATGAGCTGGGTTGCGGGGACATCATAGACGGTTGTCATAGTACCTCTCCCAGGGGAGCAAGACCGGCCGACACAGGTCCCGTATAAGAGCGTTGGGGGCCCAAGGGACTCATGCCTTCCAGTAGACGGCCGTGTGGCCCCGCACTTCGACCAGCGTGCTCTGTGTCGCCTGGGCCAAAGCTTCCGCTTGCGGCCGGTCCTGGACGCCGCCTTCCGTGGCCCCGGGCAGGAGCCGGACCTTGACGAGTTTGTCTTGTTTGAGGTGACGCGCGAGCTCGGCGATCGTGGCGTCTGTGATGCCGTTCTTGCCGATGTGGAGCTTGACGTTGATGGATTGGGCGCGGCTGCGCAGTTCTTTGGTGTTCATGGGATCGGGCGGCGGCGGATGTGGCCGCAGGTGCAGGTGGTGATGACCCGTCCGGCGTGGATCCGTACACGGGTGTTGCGGCCCGGTACTGGGAAGACGCCACAGCGGCACAGGGGCCGGCACGGGATCTGGTAGCGCATGGCGACCCGCTTGGCGAGGGCCGCATGGCGATCCGCCAGGTCCGGGTCGGGGCCCAGTGCTTCGCGTTCTGCGTTGCGAAGCAACCGGTCGATGCGTCCCTTGGCGATATGGCGCTCCTGGGACTTGTTGCGCCTCCGGGCCATGGGTGTTCGAGAAGGGGGCGGCTTATCACCTTGACCCAGGTCCGCGGTGTGTGCGCCGTGCGCCGAACCCCTGGGACCGCTTCTATCACGAGCACCAGGCGCCATGGCGCGGCGAGCGACCCGTCAGTGCGTGGCTGCCGATCGAAGGCCGGGCGCTCGAATTGGGCTGTGGCAATGGTAAGCTCCTGCGGCCGCTGCGATCAGCGGGCGTCGACGTGGTCGGATTGGATATCAGCTACCATGCAGCGCGGCGCGTCGGAGGCGTCTTGGCGGATGCCTCTGTGTTGCCGTTCGTCGACGGTGCCTTCGACGTGGTCTTCGATGTGCATTGTACGGGCCATTTGCTGAAAGCGGGCCGCGCCCGGGCGTTGGCGGAGATCCACCGGGTCCTTGCTCCGGGAGGCCGTTACATCGTGGAGCGTTTGACGCCCCAAGACCTGCGGGCAAGCAACGGTGACCTGGTCGAAACGGGCACTCGTCGGTTGCAGGATGGGCGGACCACGCACTTCAGCGAGCCCGCGACCCTGCACGCCTCCCTCGAGGCGGCCGGCTTTGAGGTCCTAGCGACCGATCAGCCCGTCCGGACCCAACGCATCAAGGGCCGGGACCACACACGGGCATCGGTGCAGATCACGGCTCGACGACGGTGATCGTGATGACCGCTTCCGCCACACGCCTTGGCGCCTGCGCCGAATGGGCGCTGAGACCCACCACTTGAGTCTCTCCCGGTACGGCGTCCTTGGGCGCTGCGATGATGAGTTGCATCTCCTCCGTGGCACCGCCGTCCAGGTCCAGTTCCGGGACCGGCAGGCTGGCGGACCATCCCTTGGCAACGGATGCTACGTGGAAGACCACGGTGTCTTCGCTCCGGCACAGATTCTCCACGCTGATCGGCACCGCGATGTTCTTGCCGGGCGCCAATTCCACCTGGGTCTTGCTGGCCACCATGGCCACACATTGGCGCCGCGCGTCGGCGATCAGCTTGCCCGCGAGTCCGGCCAAGGCCAAGATGGCCACCAACAGGAACCAGATCCAATTGCCCAGGCCCTCCAAAAGGCCGCGCGTGAGGCTTTCGTCCACGGTCACGCGTGCCGAATCCTCGGCCGTGGCAGCAGGGTCGAACGCCTCGCCGACGCCAGGGACGGGATTCAACCCGTACGGAACCAGGAGTGCCCGCAAGGTGACGTCGGCGCCGTCGCCCGTGTGCTGTGTGCTCACGGCGACCGTCACCGTCACGGTCTGGGACGCGCCGGAGACCATGGAAAGAGATTGGGGATCGATCGAAGCGGTCCATCCTGCAGGCAACGCATCCAGTTCCAAGTGGATGTCCCGAGGGTTCTGGGTATCGAGGGGGTTCTGGCTCTCGAAGGTCACCGTGAACTGAAGGTCCGCAGGCTCCTCCACGGACACCGTGCCATGGCCGCCGCTGGTCACCGACAAGGTCGATGCCTCCGGCGTCTGTGCCGTGGCCAGCGGGGTCACGAGACACAAGATCAGTAGCGATGCAAGCCAAGCGCGGTGGGACACGCAGGTTGATTGGCGGCCAGATTGAAAAGGCGTGTCCCCGAAAACCCAATGACCTCGTGTCGATGCGAAGGGCGTGACCCGCCTGCTCTACATGGATTCCATCGACGCGTGCTACGAGCGAAGCTTCGAAGCAAAGATCACGATGGTGAAGCCTGACTGGGTCATGCTCGATCAGAGTCTCTTCTACCCGCTTGGTGGTGGCCAGAACTGGGACACGGGCAGGCTCGTCACAGCAGACGGCGTCGAGCTTGCGGTGACCGAAGTGACCAAGCGGGGTCCGGTGAAGCATGTGGTCGGTGACGACGCGGCAGGCCTGGAAGTCGGGATGACCGTGCAAGGAGAGATCGACTGGGACCGGCGCTACGCGCACATGAAGATGCACACGGCGCAGCACCTCGTCAGCGGCATCGCCTACGAGATGTTCGGCGGAACCCGCACCGTGGGCAACCAGATCCACGCGGACCGCAGCCGCATCGACTTCAATCCGATCCAGTTCACGCCCGAGATGATGGCTGATCTTGCCGCCGCGACCAACGACCTCATCCGCGCTGACAAGGCGGTCGAGGCGGTCACCATGACACGGGATGAGGTCAATGGCATCATGCCCGAAGATCGGACCAACATGGATCTGCTGCCCAAGAGCGTCACCGAGCTGCGGGTCATCCGTATCGGGGACGATGTGGACCTGTGCCCTTGTGCGGGCACGCACGTGCGGACCACAGGCGAGATCGGGGAGATCGAGATCCTGGGTAGAAAGAGCAAAGGAAAAGGGACGCAGCGGATCGAATATCGGCTGCTCTAACTGATCACGAGCTTGACGCTGGCAGCCGATGTGCCGTCCGTGTACCACAGCAAGGCGCAGTCGGCCGTTTCGGGTACGACGCCGGTCTTGTCACCTTCTCCTTGGTACTTCTCGCCGGCGTTGCCGTCGCAGCCCTCCCAGAACAGGATGTTCCCATTCCCGGCGGAAGAGGTCACGAAAAAGTCCCGGCCAGCCGAACCGTCGGGGAGTTCGACCCACGCGCAATCCTGTGCTGCTCCGTTGCTATGGTAACGCCATGTGCACGCCGAGGTACCGCGGTACGGGCACCCGGCACACGGGAGATCCAAGTCCACCGTCGCTTCAAAGGGGATCCATCCGGCCTCCACGTCAATGGTCAGATTCGACCAAGAGACATGCCCCGCCTCGTCGCGGATGCTTAGCGAAACCACATGACTGCCTTCCTCCAATACGACCTCGGCCGTACTCGGGAACTCCGTGCCGGTGGTTTGGTCCTCGCCGTTCACCGAGAGGATCCATTCAGCCAGGTCGCCGTCTGCATCGGTCCCATTGACCGTGAACGTCACGGTCAGGGGGGCGACGCCGGTCAAGGCGTCGGCGGAAAGGTTCGCCACGGGCGCTGAGCCGACGTCCTGAGGCACCTCGGGGGTCTCCCCTGCGGGGGGTGCCTCGTCTTCGGGCACATCCTGTGGTGTCTCCAGGTCCGACGCATCGTCGGTCGTGTTGGGGTCATCGGTTTGGGCGGCTTCTGCGTCCGGTTCATCGGAGGCACAGCCAGCCAGAAGGAACGCTACAGAGAGCGCTACGGCAAGGGCACGCATGGCCCCAGACTTCCCAGTCGCATACTTAACGTCTGACTGCGTTTTCTTGAAGCGCCTATTGCCGAACGATGGTCTGGTCACGCCCGGGGCCGATACCGACCAGTTTGATCTGGGCGCCCGTCTTTTCGCGCAAGAACTGCAAATAGACACGGGCTTCCGCAGGAAGGCCAGCCCAGGTGCCATCGCCCATTTCGTTCCATCCTTGGAACGTCTCGTAGATGGGTGTGGCCTCGGCGAAATCATCCGGGTCACTGGGGATCGTCGTGACCTGCGTGCCGTCCGCAAGTTCGTAGGCCGTGCAGACCTTGATCTCTTCCATGCCCATGAGCACGTCCATCTTGGTGACCGCCAGCTGGTTGATGCCGCATAGCCGCACGGCATGGTTGACGACCACCAGGTCGAGCCAGCCGCAGCGTCGGGCACGCCCGGTCGTGGTGCCGAATTCGTGCCCGATCGTGGCCATGTGGTGGCCGGGGCCTTCTTCGCTGGACAATTCCGTGGGGAAGGGCCCGGCGCCGACGCGCGTGGTGTAGGCCTTGACGACGCCCACCACGTCACCGATGTCGCGGGGTGCAAGGCCGCTGCCACTGCACATCCCGCCGCTGGCCACGTAGCTGCTCGTGACGAACGGGTAGGTGCCGTGGTCCGGGTCCAGCATGATGCCTTGGGCACCTTCGAGCAGGATGTTCTCGTCGTTCGCCGCGGCGTCCTGCAGCATGGCCGCGGTGTCCAGGATGAACGGCATCAGATCCTGTGCCGTTTCCAGGAGATCCACCGTGATGGCTCCGGCGTCCAGCTTCTCCTTTGATCCGTATGCCTTGAGGATCGCTTGCTTGATGCTGACGTTGTCGAGCACTTTTTGCTCGAGGCGCTCGGGGTGCAGCAGGTCGCCTGCGCGGATGCCGATGCGCGCCATCTTGTCCTGGTAGCAGGGCCCGATGCCGCGCCCGGTCGTGCCGACCGCTTGGCCGCCCTTGAACGCCTCTTCGGCGCCGTCCAGGAGCTTGTGGTAGGGGAGGATTAGGTGGGCGCGGTCGCTGATGTGGAGCTCCACGTCGATGCCGCGCTCGCGCAAGCCGGTCACTTCATCGCGCAGCACGAAGGGATCGACCACGCAACCGTTGCCGATGACGCCCGCCTTGCCGCTGATGCATCCGCTGGGGAGCAAGTGCAGCTTGTACGTCTCGTCGCCGACCACGATCGTGTGACCTGCGTTGTTCCCACCTTGGAACCGTACCACGTATTCGCTGCGCTCAGCCAGGTAGTCGACGATCTTGCCTTTGCCTTCGTCGCCCCACTGGGTGCCTACGACGGCTGTGACGGCCATGTCGCGGCCGACTCAGGCCCGGGATATAAGCTACGGGCTCTTGGGGCCGCGCACGGTGATCTCCTTGATGTCGCTCGTGGCCGGTTGCTCGATGACCGAGACGATGGCATGGGCCACGTCTTCGGGTCGCAATGCCCCTTCAAAGGACACCGGGTCTGGGAAGTCATCGAAAAATGAGGTCTGCGTGTAGCCGGGTGCGACGAGGCACACCTTGATGCCTTCCTTGGCCACCTCGTGGCGCACGGATTCCGTCATGCCCCGCAGGGCGAACTTGGTGGCGGCGTAGAGGCTCCAGCCGCCCCGCCCCACATAGGAAAGTCCGCTGCCGACGTTGACGATCTGGCCGCCGCGCCGCTTACGCATCACTTTGATCGCCGATTGGGTCAGCATGAACGGGGCGCGCAGATTGACCGCCACCGTCCTGTCGAATTCGTCGTCGTCCACCTCTGTCATAGGACGAACGGCGCCGATGCCGGCGTTGTTGACCAGCACATCGAATCCGTCGCATTCGCGCACGGCCGACAGTACGATGCGGTCCAGCCCTTCGTAGGTGCCCACGTCTGCGATGATCTCGACCACCTTGTGGGCGCCGGCGGCCTTGCAAGCGTCGGCGGTCTCCTGGAGTGCAGCCTCGCCGCGGGCCACCAGCAGCAGCGTGTGGCCCTTTGCGGCCAACGCGAGGGCGGTGGCCCGACCGATGCCTTTGGAGGCGCCCGTGATGAGACAAACCTTCACGGCCTTGCCATGCAGGGACACTACTTCACCACCACGCGACAAGGGGCCCAGGTTCGCCTTGGGCCCATGCCTCCAGTCGGCGGCGCTGTGCGCGGGTGATGCGGGCATCGTTTGCCACGACGGCCACCACGGCGTTGCCGATCCGCCAGCCGTCCCCGTCGCGCTCGATGGTGAGCCGTTTACGGTCGAAGGTCAAGGTAGCACCCTTGGCGTGGATCCGGGCATAGTGCCGGTGCAGCTCGACGGTGGCGTCGTGGTCGCTTCGACCCATGCGCCCGATCCCGGACATGAGGCCGTCGACGGCGCCGTGGTACACGACGACGCCGGGCAGGACCAAGAGGCAGATCAGCAACAGGCCGCCGAGCAATCCGAGCCAGCCGCCTTCGCGGCCGGTGATGGCCCAGACCAAGGTGGACATGGGCAGCAAGAAGAAAGAGAAGTTCCGCGCGAACCGCGGCGCCCAGACCCACGGTTGGTGATCATGGGGGGGCGGCAACAAGACTGCGATGCGCGCCGGGAAGCTCATCCCGCGTAATGGAGGCCTTGGCTTTCGTGGGTCATGGCCTTGCCTTCCTCGTCATGGACATGGGTTTGGGTGACCTCGAACAAGCAGGCAGCGTGGTCGCCGCCTTCCAGCTCGCCCACGAAGGAAAGTTCCAGGCTGGCCGGGAGTGCGGGCAGCAGGGGGCACCCGTTCTCGCCGGTCAGCACGTCGAGCGCCCCGGCCTTGCCGTCTTCCACGTCCACGTGCTTGTAGAAGCCCTTGAGGACCTCACCTTGGTCGATGCCAAGGACATTCAGGGCCAGCACGCCGGTCTCCCCGACGGCCGCGTAGGCGCTGCCCTCCCGGTGGAGCCCCAGCACTACGCGGGGCGGGCTGAAGCTGGTCTGGGTGAACCAACTGACCATGTTGACGCCTTGGCTTCCATCCTCGCGCTTGAATCCGGCCAGGTACAGTCCGTAGGGGACCAGTCGTAGGGCGTGTTTCTTGGCGGCTTCGTCCATGGGTGGGCATGGCACCGTCGCTTGAAG
>JBFKXH010000073.1:0-7475 GCA_041638175.1 Thermoplasmatota archaeon | reverse complement strand
TGCCCTTCCTGGTCCTTGGCACGCTTGACACGGATCTCCATGGTCTCCAGTTCGTCCTTGATGCGTGTCACGGCCGCGTCACGCCCTTCGTCCTGGACCAGGAGGCTTCCGATGTTGCGGTAGATGGTGGCGTCATCCGCCAGTCCTTCCAGGGCCTCGATGGCGCCCTTGGCCTCCGAGACCATGGCTTCCATCTGCATGCGCTGCTGTGCCACTTGCTGCATCTGCCCGCTCATGGTCTGCAGTTTCTGCACCTTCGCCTGCATGGCGGCCTGGTCTTCCATGGGTCGCGCGAGACAAGCGCCAATCATCAACCTTGGCCTTCTCAGACCCGCCGCAGCGCATTCTGTAGCAGGAACAAGGCTCTAAAACCTGAACATGTTCGAACCGAATACCCATGGGTCTTACTGAACTCCTGTTCCAACTGGAAGTGCCGGATTGGCCGGTCGGAACGTTCACCCGCGAGTGCCCGGACAGCCGGGTCATCATGAACCACATCCGGTTCGACGAGGACCATTTCCCGGTCCGCAACATCTTCACGGTGCTCGCCAGCAAGGAGGATTGCACCAAGTTCCTCGCGCTTCTGGAGGACATGTACACGGACATCCAGGTCCTGCGCCAAGACGACAACGCCTTGTCGGTGCTCGTCGAGCCCTCGCCGGACAAGATGAAGTTCCTCAAGACCCCGTTCAAGGAGGCACTGCGCGCCCTGGGCGAGGACCGCATCCTACGGCCGATCGTCATCAAGGACGGCTGGATGACCGTGGGCATCATCACGGCGGCCCAAGTGGAGATCGGCGACGTCATCGGTACCGCCACGGACAACTTCAAGACCGCCGGATTGAGCATGAAGCTGGTCCGGTGGGGCGAATACCGACCCGAGGACCACCCGATCGGCGATTACGAGGAGAAACTCACGCCCAAGCAGAGCGAGATCGTCAAGATGGGACTCGCCCTCGGATTCTACGACAATCCCCGCCGCTGCAACCTGGAAACACTGGCCAAGGTGTTCGGCATCAGCAAGGCCGCAGCACACAACCGGCTCAAGAGCGCCGAGCGCAAGATCTTGACCACCTACTTCTCCTGATCAGGCGGCCATCGCAACGGGTGCCTCGACGGCGGATCCCATGCTGCCTGTCAAGCTGTTGGCGTAGTACGCGACCAGGTCCCAGCGGGGCGCCTTGACGAGTCCTTCCGCCGTGACGATGCCGCGTGGCGCAAGCACGTCCAAGGCCCGCTCGAGGATCGCTTCCAGCTCGTCTGCGGCGTCCACCGCATCGCTGATGGCATCCACCTCGCGACCTCCGGTGCGCGCTTGGTAAGGATCGCCGACCGCCATGGGGCGACCCATCGACCGTGATTCCTTGAGGGCCAGCAGGACGGTGCCCCGATCCACGCCTTCTGCCATCCGCTCCTGGCCGATGGATGCGATGGCATGACAGACCAGGGTGGCCGGCGTGGCCGGGATGTTCTGGCCGATGGCCGTCAGGAGCCCGTCGGCGAAGGGTTGCATGGCCTCCCAGCGCTTGTGTCGATCGGGCTCGTCCAAGAAGGGCGTCTGCTGGGCGTACCAATCGTCGAACACGATGGGTGTTCCAAAGTGGATGGCCGCGACGCCATGCTTCTTGACCCGTTTGGTCAGGAACCGAACAGTGTTGACCGGGACCGTCCAGAGACCTTTGCCGACCAGCGTGATGAGGCGCCAGGCCTTGCGCGCAACGCCGCGGCGCGGGGGGCGGGGCGATTCGCCGGCGGCGATGCGGGCCGCTTCGGCCACCATGTTCTCATCCTCGATGACCCGGTCGAAGTTGATGCCCACGGGCACGAACACGAGGGGCTTGTCGAAGGAGGGGTCCAGTTTTGCGCGGGCCATAGAGTCCAGCAGACCGACCTTGGCGGGGCGCAGCGCCCCATCGCGCGTCAAGCCCCCCTCGGGGAACATGGCTTGCGTCACGCCCTGCTTGGTGATGAGTTGCAGGTACGCCTCCAACGTGCGGTGGTAGAGAGGGTCCTTTTCGCCGCGCCGCACAAAATAGGAGCCGAACGCCTTGAACAGGCTCTCCAGTGGCCAGACCCGTGCCCATTCCCCGACGGCATAGCTGATCTGCACCGACCGGCTCAACATGAACCCCGTGACCACGAAATCGGCGTTGGAGCGATGGTTGCTGACGTAGACGACCGCCGCGCCTTCCGGAACCTGGGCCTGGGCGGCCACCAGGCTTTGCTTGTCAAGGTGGACGTTGTAGAAGGTGTAGGCGGCGGTGCGGCCGAGGGCGTAGCCGACCTTGTAGTAGGCCAGTAGGTTGAACTGGGGCACGATCTCGTCCAGCCAGCCTCGCACCTGTGCGCGTACCTCGTGCGGGGTGCGCCCTTCTTCCTTGGCCCGGGCCTCGATGGCCGCCGCAAGGCCTGCATCTGAGAGCACCCGTTCTTTGACCACGACCCGGTGCGCGTGGCGAAAACCGTCGACGGGAATGTCGTGCTCCCGCAGGAACTTGTCCACGTGAGCCTCGTAGCGGCGCTTGATGGCTCCCACCACCACGGCTCGCAGGACCTCATAGAGGAGCCACAGACCCAGGACGACCGGGAGCCATTGCCAGCCAGAAGGCCACCACACACGCTGCAATGGGGGTCGCCCTCTTAGAGGCTGGTGAATTTTCGGCGACTCGAATCGCCAACCATCAAATACCGAACCAAGGCATCCATGAGCCGGAGAGCATCCCATATGACCCGCGTTATCACCAGTGCCTGCATCGGCACCAAGGACACCAGCTGCGTGGACGTCTGCCCTGTCGACTGTATCCACCCGCACGCGGACTCCGATGACCCAAAGGTCGCCTTCGAGGCGGCCGAGCAGCTCTACATTGACCCGGACGAGTGCATCGACTGCGGTGCATGCGAGTCCGCTTGCCCCGTCGAGGCCATCTTCCCCGACGACGAGATCCCGGAAGGCGAAGAGAAGTACGTCCAGATCAACGCCGACTTCTTCGCGTAATACGGCCGACCGGCCCGGTTAGCGCCCCGCCTACGCCGCGCGAGGATGCCTTTCGAGCCACCGCATCGCCGGCGGTACGACCAGCCACGTGGCTGCAAAGATGGCGATGATCGCCAGCGCGGCACCAAGGAGCATCTGGCCGCCGCTTCGCACCGCCGTGAGGCTGAACACCAGAAACGCACCCGCATCCGTGGCCGCACTCCAGAGTACGGCTCGGCCCGTGGTCTGTAGGGTCTCCATGCGGTCGCCTGTGTCGCGGAACTTGTAGACCAGGTAGGCCGCGTAGTCGCTGCCGATGCTCGTGATGAAGACCAGGCTGATGAGCTGGTACACGCCGATCGTCCCGAGGGTGAGTTTCAGGAGCCCGAACCACCACAGGGAGGACAGCAAGACCGGCACCGCCACGACCGCTGTCGCGCGCCAGTCCCGGCTCACGCCAAAGAACAAGACCAGGGTGCTGGCGAGGCTGACCACGTAGAGCCACTGGAGGCTTTGCTGGGATTCGCCCATGAAGTCGCGGGCGAGCAGCTTGAAGGAATAGACCTCGACCTGCAAGTCACCGGGCGGATCGGCCGCCTTGACCGCCGCCTCGTACGCAGCGAGCGCTTCGTCGGTGGCCACGACGGCGGGACCTTCGCCTCGCGGCAGCATGTAGAAACCCCCGACCGTGTGGTCCTTCGAGAGGACCGGTCGCAGCAATTGTTCGTAGGGCGCCTCTGCCTCCATGGCGGCCACCTGTGCCTCCGGGTCGGACTCGGCAAGGGGACTTGGAGATCCAGGCAGAAGAAGCAGGGGCGCGTCCGGGCTGCGCTGGCGTGCATGGCCTTGGGCCAGGGCGGGCAGGCCGAAGGTCCCGTCGGTCTCTTCCAGCAAGCCCCGTGCACGCACCTCTTGTTCAAACCGCTCCTGGAACGCGAAGCTCTCCTCACTGACCACGTCCCCTTTCATCATCAGGAACCAAGCATCCTCCGTGTTGAACGCCTCTTCGAAGCGATCCTGTGCCGTGATGAGCGGATCGTCGTCGGGAAGCGACCCACTGAGCAGATCCACCTCATAGTCCATGGTCAGGAAGGCGACCAAGCCACCCGAGGCCAGCAGCGCCGCCACGGCCCACACGGCCATCGGAGAGCGGTCGGCCAAGCGGGCACTGGCGGGGAAGAAGCCCTTGCCAAGTCTGGGCTCCTTGGCATGGCCGCCGAAACTGGCGAGGAAAGCGGGCAGGTACGTGAGGCTCAGCAATGCGATGAGCGCGATGCTGGCTGCAGCCAAGATGCCCATTTGCTGCAGGTAGGGGCTCGCACTGAACCCAAGGGTCGATAGGCCGATGCAGGTGGTGAGCGTGACCAGGACGATTGGTACTCCCAGCGCACGCCCCAGACGCCTGGCGAGGCCATGTCCGAAGCCATCCTTGTCCCGTGCCTCCGCCAGCACATGGATCGAATAGTCGATGCCATTGCCCATCACCAGGGGCATGATGGCAAAATTGAGCACATTGAACGGGACCCCAAGCCAGCCGAGGATCCCAAGCGTGATGACCAGGCCCGCCCCCAGGCTCGTGAATCCCCCGAAGACCGCTGCCGGCCGGCCGGCACTGACCCAGAAAAGGACGAAGACCAGGCTGATGCCCAGCCCTCCGAGGATGACCATATCCCGGTACATCAGGTCGTCCACGTGGGCACTTGCGGTGGCCACACCGACCGGGTGGCGATGCGTCGCTGAGAGGGTCTGATAACCTGGCTCGTAGGCGGCCTCGATCGCTTTGGCAATCTTCTCGCCGACGGCGGTGGCATCGAGGGTGAACGGGGGCGCCTCGAAGTTCAGGCCAAGGTACCCCGTGCGCCGGTCGGCAGACAAGGTGTAGGCGAACATGTCTGGCTGCGCTTCTTGGGCAGCAGACACCACCAACGCCAAGGTCTGGTCGTCCGCGGGCAGCCTCGCCGCGGCCGGCTGGCCCGCGGCCCGTTGCATCTCGTAGTGGGCCAATTGGACGGCACGGAGGGCGCTGAAATGGCCCGTCAACTCGGGCACGTCCGCAAAGAGCCTGTCGACGAGTCGCTCCTGTTCCCGCAGGCTGTCAAGCGCGAGGAGGCCGTCGGGATCCGCGCCAGTGTATTCGAGTAACGTGCGTTCGAAGTTGACGAGGCCCTCCAGGTGGTCGACGCCTTCCAAGAACGCAGCGGGGCCTGGGTCGTCCGGGTCGACCCAGTCGGTCATCCGGTTGTGGACGCTCAATTGGGCCACGCCGGGCAGGCACAGGAGAGTGGCAAGCCATACGGCGGCCAGCACGGCCTTGCGGTGGCGTACACTGCGATGGACGAGTCGCTCGACGCCTCGTTCGAAGGCATCGGCGAGGCGCGTCACTCGTGCACCCAGCGATGGGAGAGCCTGTCAGCCATCAAGAAGAAGACCAACCCCGCAAGGCCAAGCGGGAAAAGGCCGGCGATGTGGAGCAGGTGCTCGTCCAGGTCGAACATCATGACCAGGCTGATGCTGAACGCCGGCCACATGACGAAGCTCGCCACGATGCGGATGAGGTTCCGCACGTTCTTGCGCTCCTCATCGACGTCGTACATGCTAATGGAGGATGTACGTGGGCACGATGTAGAAGATCGTGAACACGAACACCCAGACCAGGTCCACGAAGTGCCAGTACAGGCTCGCGGTCTCCGGGGCAGCGTGACGGTGTTGGTCGAACTGGCCTTTGCTGGCGCGGACGTACACGATGATCAGGTAGACGAGACCGCCCGCAACGTGCAGGCCGTGGGTCCCAGTGATCATGTAGAAGCTGGTCATGAACTGTCCAGCGGTCAAGCCCAGACCTTCGTGCAGCAGCTCGGTGTATTCCCACACTTGACCGGCCAGGAAGATGGCGCCCAGGATGATGGTGATGAGCCACCATTGACGGAACTGCTTGTGTTCGCCCTTCATCAGGTGCCCTTCGGCTTTGTGGATGGTGCCGCTGCTTGCAAACAGGAACAACGTGAAGATGCCGGTCTTCAGGACCGGCAAGTGGACCTCCACGTCGGGCCAATGGTCGGCCATGCGTTGGAAGGCGAAGTAGCTCGTGAACAGGGCGCCGAAGATGAACACTTCACTGCTGATGAACAACAACGTGCCAGCCTTGGCGATGCCCGGACCGGTGCCCGTGTTGGTCTTCCACCAGTTGAAGTCCTCACGGACCCAATTGAAGAGGACGAAGAGGAGGAACGCCAGGGCAGCCACCACGAGGATGATGCTGGTCTCCCAGAAGATGGCGCTCAGGCCGACGCCGGTGATCGCCAGCGCAAGCCAGAACGGCCAGATGGATCCGTGGGGCAAGTGGGGTTCAGCGTGGCTGTGATCGGACATCAGTATCCCTCCTCCCGCTCGGCCACTTCAGCCAAGGGGGTCGGTTCGTGGTCAAGGATGAGGCCTTCGCCGTGGACGACGCGCCCTTCTTCCCAGAGTTGCCATTCGACGTGTCGTGGTCCACCCCATGGGTCGGCCACGACCTTCTCGCCGTTGCGGTGGGTCACGAAGACATTGATCATGAAGAACAGCACACTGACGGCGATCAAGAAGGCGCCGACCGTGGACAACTGGTTCAGGATCACGTAGCCCGGCCCTTCAGGGTAGTCATAGACACGACGGGCCATGCCGCGAAGACCGAGCAGGAACTGCGGGAAGAACGTCAGGTTGAAGCCGATGAACATCAGCCAGAAGTGGACGCTTGCCAGGCGCTCATTGTACATGCGGCGCCCGAAGAGGAACGGGTACCAGTAGTAGATGCCCGCAAAGATGCCGAACACGGCGCCACCCACCATGGTGTAGTGGAAGTGAGCCACCACGAAGTAGGAGTCGTGCAGGGCATAGTCGACCGGGATGACGCCGAGCATGACGCCCGTCACGCCGCCGATGACGAAGAGCCAGATGAAGCCGAGCGCGTGTTTCATTGGCGCGTCGAAGTAGATCTTGCCGCCCCAGACGGTGGCCAGCCAGTTGAACACCTTGATGCCCGTGGGTACCCCGACGAGCATGGTGTTGAACATGAACACGGCGCGGATGCGGGGGTCGATGCCGGTGGTGAACATGTGGTGCGCCCAGACCAGGAAACCGACGATCGCGATGCCGAGCATGGCGTACGCCATGGACTTGTAGCCGAACACGGGGCGCCGGCTGAATTTGGGGATGATCTCGTTGAGGATCCCCATCACGGGAAGCACCAGGACGTACACCTCTGGGTGACCGAAGAACCAGAACAAGTGCTGGTACAAGATCGGGTCACTGCCAGGCCCCGTGAAGAAACTGGTTCCGAAGTTCCGGTCGAAGAACAGCATGATGAATGCCACCGTGACCACGGGCAGGCTGAACACAAGAAGGATACTGGTCGCCAGTTGGCTCCAAGCAAACAGGGGCATGTTGTGCAGGCTGACGCCCGGGCCGCGCATCTTGAAGATGGTGACCAAGAAATTGACGCTGCCAAGCGTTGATGCGATGCCGA
>JBFKXH010000072.1:0-7479 GCA_041638175.1 Thermoplasmatota archaeon | reverse complement strand
GCGGTGGCACTGCTGGCGGCCGCCGCGTCGAACGTCTTGATCGTGGTCGCGCCATCAAGCACCGTGAACAGCAGTTGCGTGATCGCCCCGTTGGGTGCAGCACTCCGACTCAATGTCACCGTGTAGGCCTGCGTCGCATCGCTATTGCTGATCTGCAGCAGGTCGGTGACCTGGAAATTGGCGGCGCCGGGGATGCCTGTGAGCGTCAACGTCGCGCTGGTGCCGCTGCTGCCCAGCGAGATGGTGGCGAAGCCGGCCACCCCGCCGCCGCCGTTCAAGAACGTCACGTCACTGGCTTGTGCGGATGTCGAGACCGCAACGTCCTGGCGGATCAAGATCGCTGCCGTGGCCGCACCCGCGACCAACGTGGCCGTGATGCCGATCGCCCACCACAGTTTGGCTGAGCTCGTGGCTGCCTTGGAGGCGGCCTTGGCACCCGCGTTGGTCGTCGCCGCATGCCTTCGCGACGGCCTTGCGACCGCCCTTGCCAGTTGCGTCTCGTTGCGCATGGGCCATCGTAGTCGGACCGGCCTATATCCGCCATCGGCTTTTGCCAAAGGCCCCATTTGCCCCTGGCGATTCTCGACATGGACGGTCTGGACTCGAACATGTTCGTGTTTGCTGGATTTTTGCCGATGCTCCAGTCGCTACGGTTATCTTACGACACCAGCATCGCGCGTATCCCGGTCGGGAGATGGCCGGAGGTCCCGTCTATGGTATTGTTCGTCGACAAAGCAGCCGTACTTGGTGCTGGCATCATGGGGGCTCGCATCGCGCAGGTGCTGGCCATGAACAACGTGCAGGTCATCGTGCGCGACATCTCGGATGAATTCCTGGAGAAAGGCCGAGCCCTCGTCGAACAGGATCTCGACGAACTGGTCGCATTCCACGCCGGGAAGGCGGACAAGGCCATCGGCGACTTCGAGCGCAAAGCGGGCGTGGCGCTGACGGACGATCAAAAAGCGACCGCCGCAGAGAACCTCAAACCGACCTACACCGAGGAACGCAAAGCCAAGATCCTCGAGAAGATCACGTGGCAGACGGACTTCGAGGGATTCGACAAGGTGGACCTGGTCATCGAAGCGGTGCCCGAAGATCTTGGCCTCAAGGGCAAGGTCCTCAACGAACTCTTCGAGCACGTCAGCGACCACGCCGTCGTGGCGACCAACACCAGCACCATCTCCATCGCCGAATTGGCCGCGCAACTTCCCAAGGAACGCCGTGGCAAGTTCCTCGGCGTCCACTTCTTCAACCCACCGACCACCCTCCCACTCGTCGAGGTCATCCCCGGGATCGAGACCCGTTACGACGTGCCTGAGGACGTGGTCAATTTCCTCGCACCCATGCGCAACCACCGCTACCCCGTCCTCCCCGTCCAGGTCAAGGATTGCCCCGGGTTCTTGGTCAACCGCATCCTGGCACCGATGCTGCAGGAGGCGTTTGCGTGCTACGAAGAGGAGATCGCCAAGCCCAAGGACATCGACCTGGCCATGCAGGCCGGCGCCGGGATGCCCATGGGCCCCCTCGCGCTCGCCGACCTGATCGGCCTGGATGTGGTCCAACACGCCGGCGAATCCATCATGCGCCAACACGGCGGACCCATGCCCCAAAGGCCGGTCCGCATCATCAAGCAACTCGTCGCTGCAGGCAGGCTCGGACAAAAGAGCGGCCGTGGCTTCTACGAATACCAGGAGTGAAACAACATGGGAGAACTTGTCAAAGTCAAGATCGAGAACAACATCGCCACGGTCACCCTCGACCACCCGCCCGTCAACGCCCTCAGCCCGGCCCTGCTCAAAGAGCTCAAGGCAGAGTTCGAAGGCCTGGACGGCAACGCCGAGGTCCGTGCGGTGGTACTGACCGGCGCCGGCAACCACGCGTTCTGTGCGGGTGCCGACGTCAAAGAACTAGCGGGCGCAAGCCCCGATGATGCCAAGGAGATCGTCAAGCTCGGCCAGGAAGCGTTTGCCACCATCGAGGACTGCTCCAAGCCTGTCATCGCGGCCATCAACAACCTTGCCCTGGGTGGCGGTTGCGAACTGGCCATGAGCGCCGACATCCGCATCAGCAGCGACCGCGCCCGCTTCGGACAACCCGAAGTGTGGCTTGGGCTCCTGCCGGCCTGGGGAGGCAGCACCCGCCTGCCCCAACTCATCGGCCCCGGCAAGGCCAAGGAACTGATCTTCACCGGCCAGATGATCAACGCCCAGCAAGCCCAGCGAGATGGCCTGGTGGACAAGATCGTGCCCGATGGCGAAGAGGTCCGCGCAGCCATCGACATCGGCCGCATGATCGCCCGCAAGAGCGCCCCCCTCGCGGTCGCCCACTCCAAGCGCGTCATCAACGAGAACCTGCGCGCAAGCAGCCGCGACGAAGCCATGAACAACGAGCTCGAAGCGGCCGGCACGCTGGCAGCCAGCGAAGATCTCATCGAGGGCATCACGGCCTTCATCGAGAAGCGCGCGCCCGAGTTCCAAGGCAAATAAGGCGGCCCGCCCCTTCTTCCTCTTTCCCCTCCATTTCCAAGCGGAGTCCCCATGGCCTTCGAATTCAACTTCACACCCGAACAGCGCCTCCTCAAGCGCAGCGCGCGTGCCTTCTGCCGCACCGAGATCGAGCCCTACCTGCCCAAGGATGATTGGACGGGCCACGGCGGGGAAAGCCCGCTCCACTTGGTGAAAAAACTCCAGGACCAAGGCTACTTCGGCATGCCCATTCCCCGCGAATTGGACGGCGCGGGCATGGGTGAATCGGGGTACTGCATCGTCTTTGAGGAGATCGCATCCGTCGACTCCAGCATCGCCACCATCTTCGGCGCCCACACGGGGATCGGCTTGGCCCCCATCTACCTGTTCGGCAATGAAGACCAACGAGAACAATACGTTCGCCCGATCGCCCAAGGCAAAGAACTGGCCGCCTTCGCCTTGACCGAACCGACCGCAGGCAGTGACGCCGCGAGCATCAAGACGACCGCCGTGCGTGACGGCAACGACTACGTGATCAATGGCACCAAGATCTGGTGCAGCAACGGCAACTTCGCGGACACTGTCGTCGTGTTCGCCGTCACGGACCCCGCGCTCGGGGCGCACGGCGGCGTCACCGCGTTCATCGTCGAGAAGGACAACCCCGGCATGCAGGTCGGCACCATCGAGGACAAGATGGGCATCCGCCAAAGCAACACGGCGGAGATGATCTTTGACAATTGTCGGGTCAGCAAGGATGCCGTCTTGGGCAACGTGGGCGAAGGCTTCATCGTGGCATTGACCGCCTTGGATGGTGGGCGCGTCGGGCTCGGAGCAGCCACCCTGGGGGCCACCAAGCGCCTGCTGGCCGATTGCGTCGATCGGGTCAATACCCGCCAGCGGTTCGGCAACAAGATCGGCACCAATCAGAGCGTACAATGGATGCTCGCCGACATGGCCACCAACATCCACTTGGCAGAATATGCCGTGTACCATGCGGCGGAACTGACCAACCAGTACTACGAACGGATCGCCGAGGGAGAGCCGGTGAGCAGGACCCTTCGGGAGCAAGTGAGTCGGGCGGCCGCCGTCGTCAAGATCCACTGTTCCGAGATGTCCGGCATCGCCGGCGAGCAGGCCATCCGGATCTTTGGTGGAGACGGGCTCAAGATGCGCTACGGCATCGAGAAGGCGTTCCGCGACCAAGTGATCACGGAGATCTATGAAGGCACAAACGAGATCCAGCGACTCATCATCGCCCGCGAACTATTGGCCGGCGTGGGGGTCGAATGACCAAGGTGCTGATTCCCGTGACGGGGGCCTTCCATGGTCGCCTGCGTGTGCGCCGAAGCACCGGGCAATTGGACACAGAAGGCCTTGAACGCGTCCTGAGCGAACCGAGCATCCGCGCCATCAGCCTTGCAAAACAGATCGAAGGTTCGGAATTGGTCGTGGTCCATGTCGACAAGGGCGGCGGCGAGGACATCCTGCGGGAAGCCATGGCACATGGGGCCGACCAAGGCATCTTGATCCAAGGAGCGCCGCAACAGACCAGCGATGCCTCTGGCCGCGCTGCCACCATCGCTGACGTCTACCGCCAACACGGCCCGTTCGACGCGGTCATCGGGCCGGCCCGTAGCGAGTTCGCAGGCTTCAGCGGGACCCTCGCGGCGGTCGCCGGACAACTGGATCTTCCATGCGTCGTCGGCGTGCAAGGCGTGCGCACTGAGGACGACGGCTTCTGCATCGACTACCAATCCATCTTCGGGCGCTACGAGCTCAAGATCCCAAGCCCCTGCGTGTTGTTGGCGGGCACGGTCGCGCCCAGTTACCCGACGAGTTGGGGTATCCATGACGCCTACAACCAACGCGGGGTGTTGCGTGTCCAAGCGGATCAATACAATGCCCAGGGTGCCCAGACCAAACGCCTGCGCATCGAACCCCACAGACCCGATGCCGCGAGCCTCGAAGAGGTGGACGGTGAATTGCTGGTCCGCCGTCTGCGAAGCCGCGCCTTGCTGCCTGAAGCAGAGCCAGAAGCCGCCCCGGAGGCATCTTCGTGAGCGACGAATGGGGATTTGCCGACATGTACAGCATGGATGCTGGGGGCGAGACCGCCAGCAAAGACATCGCGGATGTCGTGTCCGAAGATTGGCGGAACATCCTGGTCCTAGGACGAGCGACCGCCGCAGGGGTCTTCCCCGAGACCTTGGCCTTGGTCGGCCGCGCCCGTTACCTGGCCGATGAACTTGGGTGCCGCGTCGAAGTGCTCCTGATCGGCCAAGCGTTGGACGCCGCCACAGAGGTCCTCAAGAAATACCCCGTAGACAACGTCTACCGCGTGGCAGCTCCTGATTATGCGCCCATCGACGCGACGGCCAAGATCGTCGAAGCGGTGGTACGCAAGCGACGGCCGGAACTGGTCATGGTCTTCCAGTCCCGATCCGGAGACGCGGTCACAGCCTACGCCGCCAACCGGCTGGGCGTGGGCTTCGTGATCGGCGCGACCAGCGTCGAGATCGACACCTACGAACGCCGCGTGCGGGCGACCCACATCGCCACCAACACCAAGTTCCAGACGGTCACCGAGTTCCAGAGTGCGCCCCAATTCGTGAGCGTGCAGCGCGGTCTCTTTCGCGCCCCCATGGAGGATCCGTACGCATCTGTCAATGTCTATGACCTGGAGATCGACCCGGGTCGCGTAGCGACCATCGACGTGGTGGATCGCCAACCACCCCCGGCCGCCACCGTGGCGGACGCCGAACGGATCGTCGTCGCCGGGGCTAGTTGTCAGACCGCCGGCGAGGTGGACGGGGCGCGTGCGTTGGCGAAACGCATGGGTGCGGTCTTCGCCGTGACCCGCAGCGTCCACGACCGTGGGCTTGGCAAAGACGATGAGCTCATCGGTTGGAAGGACCAGCACATCCACGCCAAACTGGTCGTCTGTGTCGGCGTGCGCGGCAGCCTCGAGACCACGGAGGCGTTCCAAGGAGAACCGGTGGTCTGCGCCATCGGCGTACAGGAGGGCGATCCGATCCTGCGCATCGCGACCTACGCGGTCAAAGGAGATGTGGCAGAGACACTTGCCGCCGTCGAGGGTGGATTCTAGCGACTACGTCAACGCGTAGGCCTGGCCGATCCTTTGCACTCGGCCGGCCGTCTTCAACTTCCCCAAGTGGTAGTGGACGGTCCCGGGGGACAGCTCCGTCTGCTGTTGGATCTGCGTCGCCGTCAAGGGCCCGTTGGCCACGGCGGCAAGGACCGCCTGCGCGCCGCGTGATCGGGTCTTGCCTGCGCCGTCGATGACCTTACGCGGCGCGCCCGCGGGAAAATGGCACACGTAGCCATTCTGCTTGCGCACGACGATGTGCTCGGCGTCCGCAAGGCGCGCCACGTGGTGTCGGACCGTGCCGGCGCCCTTGTCGACCTGCCGGCGCAGGTCGGCCAGATGAATCCCTGGGTGCGCGGTGATGGCGTCCAGGATCTGCTGTCGGGTCGGATGTTGAAGGGCCGTTTCGGGCCGGATCCGGGTGAACAGGGGCAAGCCCTTGAGCAGGGGCCATGACCAGTACAGGACGGCGGCCAGGAGCGCGGCCGCCGCGCTCCCTGCGGCGATGCCTGCGGGCAGGCTCCACACGGTCATGGACGCAAAAGAGACGGGTTCGGCGTCTGCTCCGACCGGTTCATGGCGTGGTGGTACGGGCGCCGGGTCTTCCCCGTACGCGGAGGCGGTGGTGCGGTCC
The DNA here is from genome assembly GCA_041638175.1 of Thermoplasmatota archaeon. Lineage (GTDB taxonomy): Archaea > Thermoplasmatota > E2 > JACPAO01 > JAHFTW01 > JBFKXH01. Next base: position 1,274 of record JBFKXH010000072.1, on the reverse strand, counting down.
CAGGTCGACGTCGGGGTCCCCTCGGGGGTGAACCACATCTGCGAGAAGCGCTCCACCTGCGCAAAGTCGTCTGACCACCAGATGTCGGTCTCATCCCAGTAGTAGGAGGTCTCGTCGCCCCAATGGCTCGCGGCCACTTGGATCGGGCGCTCGCATGGAACGCATCCATTCTCGATGGCCCAGCCGGTGGGCTTCTCGCCTGTCAGTGCCTCGTGGGCCGCGTACAACCAAGAGACCGGCACCACCTTGGGTAGGTCGGCGGGGGCGACGCCGGGCACGTCGTCTTCGGTGCTGAACGTGTTGGTCTGGAACGGCCCGTATGGCCCCGCTTCCGGTACCAGATTGGGGTTCAGGGCTCCAAGGACCCGCTCGCGCTCCGCATACACGCCGACGCCATAGCCGCGTGATCCATCGGCGAGCGTGAAGTGCCACGTGTAGTCCTCGCTACGGTCATTGCCATCAGTCCCGACCTGCACGTGGGCAGCCTGCACGACAGCATCCGGGTGGGCCTCCATGAAGTCCTGCAGCCCCTGGTGGCGCACGTCGGCAAGGGCGACGTCCACTGCATCCTTGAGGGAAAATGGGTGGTCCACGTCGTTGGCGGGCCCGTACATGCCCCATGGCCGCACGAGGGGCACGCCGGGTTGCATCAGGTCCGGTGCCTTGCCGCCTTGGCTGAATCGGTCCATGGTGTACGTCCAGCTGGCCCCGTCATGGCGCGTCTGGGTCACCTGCACCGGAAACGGGATGTCTTCCCGGAAGGCCCAGCGGTGCGAGCTCACGGAATCTCCCGCGCGGTACTCGAATTCCATCACCATCCAAGATTGCCCCCCGTGCTCGGTCATCCCCAGGAAATGGAAGGCATGGGGATGATCCAAGACCGTGTGGATGGCGCAAGGCATGAACGGATCTTCGCCGTCGGTGACCCCGTCCTCCAGGCCAGGTGCGACCAGGCACGGCTTGCCGAGCAAGGAAGGTCGAGGGTCCTCGAAGTCGAGTCGTCGCTCCGTGCCCCAGGTCGCGTGACGCCCGAACACGGCGTGATCTTCCACGACCGGCTCGCTGCTACTGTCGCACCCATTGCCGTTCCCGACCAAGGCATCCTGGATCCATAGGGTGCTCTCGAACCCTTGCGTGAATCCGGTCCGCATGGCGCAGTGCCAGTCGAAGATGCCGATCTCCCTGGCCAACTGGACGCGCCCCTCCTGGATGATCGGGGTCAGCAGATGCACCACTCCGAGGGCATCCTCGCGGGAGGATTGGATCTCGCCGCG
>JBFKXH010000071.1:0-7482 GCA_041638175.1 Thermoplasmatota archaeon | reverse complement strand
CCAGAGAAGGCATCATTGACGCGGTCGTAGTCGTCTTGGCGCCCGTCTTGGGGCAGGCGCATGAAGGCGGTGCTGTACGCCAAGTCGTAATTGACGTGGGCGTTCATGCCCAAGAGGAGGTCCTGCGTGACGCTGCTCGTGCCCGACTCGGCGTGGCTGAATGCGTCGTACCACGGGGGTGGCACCGCGAAGCCGGCGTGATGGTCATCGTAGGCGAGGAAGTACCGGTTGGCAAAGTCCAGGTCCCATGCCACCACGAACGGGTTGTCCTCGAAGTGGGCCGCTTGCACCAGTTTACCGACCTCGGCGGTCGTGATCAGGTACAGCAGGGCGAACACCGCATCAGGGTCACAGCTGGCATCCAGTGCCTGCCAGCGGTCATGCATGGCCTGGGTCACCCCGATGTAGTCGAGCAGGTCATCAGCTCCCGGACTGATCGGCGCAGTGGCCGGCCCCGGGCTGTGTGCAACGGCTGCTCCCGCCACGATCAACGCCGCAGCGAAGGCGCTCACCCAACGCATAGGCTCCGATAGACGTCCTACGGGTTAATGGCCTGCATAAGAGCGCGGGCCCCCAGGGGAAGTTGGTCGGGTCCCCGATCAGTCGTAGGCCCACGGCATGAACCAGTGACGCAACCAGCGGTGCAGGAGGCCGCGTTGACGCCAGGTCCGGGTCCCGGTGCCGCTGATGCCTGGCCGGATGCGTAGTCCATGGTTGTCCAGGATGGCCATGAGCTTGAGCGATTCGTCCTGGTTGACGTTCTGAAGATGGACGAGGTGTGGGGCCAACGCGGTCTGGATCGCGGTGTTGGCGTCTGCTTCCATGGCCTGGCTGGAGCCCAGCGGCTGGCTCGGTTTGCCGGTTCCTTTCTTTTGCGGCGCCACGGCGACCGTCGTCTCCTCGCCGGGGGCCACCGTGCCCCGTTCGTCGGCGCCAAAGGAGGTGGTCTCGGGGTATTCGCCAAACGGCGTGGCGGTCTGGTCGCTGTCCATAAGGTCCCAGCAATGGGGCTTGCGGCGGCCGCATGCGACCAACTCGAACTCGTTGTCCTCGACGGCCGTGCCTCGGGGTTGGTAGTAACTGATCTGCGACGCCATCGGAACGGAAAGCGACGGTCCAGCAAAAAACGCCTCGGTCGAGCCTAATAAGGGGGAAACCCATGGCGAATCGATGGTCGATTGGGGGCTGCAGTTCTTCCCGGAGGAGATCGGCTTCCTCATGGCGAACGTGCTCTCCATCGGCTTTGGGCTCGCCTTGTTGGCCACAAACCCTCGTGGCGTGGCGTGCCGCCTGTTTGCCACCTACATGATCGTGCGCGGCGTGGCGGACATGGCGCTGATCTTTTCAGCTGCCAGCCTCGCTGACACGACGGGGGTCGCCTGGCTCTACTTTTCGTCCTGGTTGGCCCTGGTCCAGACTTTCTTGATCGGTGGCTTCCTTTTGATCTATCCGCGCCGGAGGCAGCACCTGGCAGACCATCGGTTGGTGATGGGGCTCATCGCGACCGTCGGCCTGTTCGTCGCGGGTCTCTTCTTGGTGGCCCCCCACGCGTTCATCGCCCTGGAGTGGGGCGTCGGCGTGGACATCCATCCGGGTCCCCTGTTCTTCCTGGTGGAGTTGTCCTTGGTGGCCGAGAGCCTCGCGGCCTTGGTCCTGCTCATGGACCATCCGCACATGGACACGATCCTGGAGCGCCGCGTGGTGTGGTTCCTGGGCACAGGTTTCGCGGTCCTGGGGGCCCATTGGGCCGGCGAAGCGGTGTTCGAAGCCGTGACGCGCGCTTTCCTGGACACATGGTCTTGGTCCTTGGCGGCCCTTCGAGTGCCCTTGATGGTCGCTCAGGTGATGATCTTCGCGGCGACGGTGGTGCAGTTGGTCCGCTTGCGGCGCGCTGGCACGGCGGCGTGGACCATCACGGGGGCGATGATGGCCGTCGGTTTCGCGATCCCGGCGCTGCGCTGGTTGCCGTGGGTCGTGGACGGTGCGGCGGCCGAGGTGGCGTATTGGGTGGCATTTTCTCTCCTTTGGTTGGTGTTGCCGCTGTTCGGTCTGGTCGCCTTCCTTCGCTACCGGCTCTTCGACATCGACATCCGCGTCCAATTCGCGATCAAGCAGTCCACATTGGCTGCTTTCTTCTTGTTCATTTTCTACAGCTTCGGCGAAGTGATCGAAGCGATGCTCGCCGGTGCATTGCGGTTGCCGATCTCCGAGGGGGCGACGACGGCCGTGAGCATCTTGATGGCGGTCCTTTTGACGTACGTCCTGACTCCGTTGCAACGGGTGGCCGAGCGCTTCTCCAAATCGGCGATGCCGGCCGCCCGGCTGGAAGAATTGGCACAGGACGCCCGCGTCCAACTCTACCGTGACCAACTGAAGGTCGCGTGGGAGGATGGCGTCATCCGGCCCAAGGAACAGGCCATCCTTGATCAATTGGCGACGCGGCTCAGTCTACCGAACGCAGCCCTGCGCCGCATCCACCACGACGTCACCGGCGCTTGATCGCGACGGCGGCGACGGCGATCACCACGAACGCGATGGCAGGCCCGGGGCTTTCCTTCTTGACGTCGAATTGGACACCAAGGCGCGGGTCGTGGACGATCTCGTCGCCGCGTGCGTAGGCAAAGGTCACCGCGGCCTGGTTCTCGTAGAATTGCGCCGACCCGCCGGATGATGAGGCCTCCGTGGATTCGCCCGAAAGCGTTTCCACATGGCTGCCCACGGGCGTTTCTTGGCCGTCGACGGTCGCGGTCTTGGCCCAGGTGAAGTACATGTGGCTCGCGCCCGAAGTGTGGACCACGCCGCGTTCGCTGCTTTGGACCACGGGGCTCGATTGTTTCATGCTGCCCGCCGACCCGCTGGCCTGCGTCGCCTCTGTGGACACGAGCATCATGAGGCCCAGTTGGCTCTCCGGGTGGCCGTACTGGTACCCCGAGAACAAGAAATCGATCTTGGTGTCAAGGGGCGTGACGCGCACCCCGCCCTGCGTGGAAGCGGCCGCCGCGGCATGGCCTCGGATCGTGAACGTCCCCGGACTCATCTGGTATGTGGCTTCGAACTGGACGCCGCCGGCCTCGGTGGCTTCGATGGCTCCCCATGCCGGCCCGCTGAAGCCATGCTGGTCAATGATCTGGTCCTTTTCGGGGTCGAAGGCGCCATCGCCGTCATCCACGAATTCCGCGATGCCAAGAAAATCGATGCTGGCCGATAGCATGGAGGCGGTGCCTCCGGCTTGATTGCCGCTGGCCGAGAACGCATTCGCGTCGAAACGCGGCGAGTCGCCGGTCGTGAATTCTACGGCCATGCCTTGCGCAGATCCTCCGGATGCCCCGCCGCGGAAACAGAACGTCTGGTACACGAGGGTCGAGTCGCCGACGTGGTCGAGCTCGCTCATGCAACCTCCTTCCGGATCCGGCATGTCCCCCATGCCGTAATCGCCTTGGGCACCGGCCAGGGGCACGAGAAGCAGCGCGGCAAGAAGGATCCAGCGTGGGGTCATGCAGGGAAATCCTCTGTAGCGCTTGAAAAGGTCACTGGGACAGCTCTCTCATCCTGGCAAGCGGTTATCAAGCCACGGGCACCTCGTGGATTGCGTGCAAAAAGAGACGTGGATCGGCATCGCCTGGGCGATCGGCCTCTTTGCGGCCATGGGTGCTGTGTTTGCCTACGAGGCCGCGACCTTCGAGCTCAGCGAGTACCCGGTCGACTGGCAGGAGGTCGAGAAGACCACCACCGAGACCCGCCTTTTGGCGGAAGCTGGGTCGGCTCGCCTGACGCAGACCATCCCGATGGTCAATCTGACCTGGGTCGAGGTGGAGATCGTCTGGACGGACAGCGACGTGCCCTCAGATTCTTTTCGCCTGACCCTGATCTCACCCAATGGGACCACGAGGACCGTCAACGGCAACGCGGGGTCGCTCGTGGCGACGATGCCGCTGGCGACGGTGCCCACGCAGGACTCCATGAAGGGCGTGAACCACGGCCACGCGAAGGAGACGGATCTTCCGGCCATCGTGGGCGAAGGTGCGATGGTCTGGACCGCCGAGGTCACGCTCACTGCCGCACCTCCGAACAACAATGTGCAAGGGGACCCGGTCGGCGGTGATTGCGCCGACGTGGCGACCGCGGCGAGGCCCACGTGTGACGGGGCGCAAGACTTCCGGATCTATTGGCGATGGTCCAACTACCATGCCACCTTTGAGGGCCCATGAAGGTCCTGTGCCCACTCGACGGCTCCGAGCGATCGATCCAGGCCATGCGCCGTGGGGTCGCGATGCTGGCTGGTTGTGCACCCAAGGTGACACTGCTTGGCGTGCAGCATGCAGGGTTCGAGAACGCTCCCGAGGACATCGTCGAAGGCTTTGAGGAGGACCAGGAGGATGAGATCTTCCCTACCCGTGAGTCCTGCCAAGAGATGCTGGAAGCGGCGGCCAAGGGCCTGCCTGTCAAGCCCCGTTTGGTCGTGGTGGAGGGCAACGTGGTCAAAGAGATCATCGCGGCGGCTGAAGATCACGACATCCTGCTCATGCATGCGCTCAACAAATCGGGGCTACTTGAGGGACTGAAGATGAGCAACACCGAGAAATTGGCGCGCAAGGTCTCATGCAGCGTGTTGCTGGTCGCCGACGACGCGGCCTGATTGGGGAAAACCTTGAAGGGGCAAGGCAGCCAACCCGTATGCATGCGCGTGCTCGTGGCCTTTTGTTTGCTCCTGGCAGGGTGCACAGGCCAGGCGCCCGAAGCGCCTACTGCGGCCGAACCGGTCGAGGATGTGGGCTACAGGGCAGATCCGCTGGGCGCAGCCTCCGGCGACCTTGCCGCGTATGAAGGCCAGGTGGTGCTCCTGACCGTGTGGGCCTCCTGGTGCTCGATCTGTAAAGGCGACGAGCCGGTCTGGGATTCAATTCACCAAGACTACGCGGCAGAGGGGTTCACGGTCTTCGCCGTGAGTCGGGAATCGAGCCGAGCCGCTGCGCAGGAGTATGTGGATGGTGCCGGGTTCGCCTACCCGTCTTTCTGGGACCCGGGCGTGAACGCGGCGTTCGGCTTGCGCAACTATCAGCCCAACCACGTGCTCATCGATGCCGACGGCAACGTCGTGATGGCATTCGAGGGTTCGCTGCGTGCCCGCGAGGGCGGCGAGGCGGCGCTGCGTGCAGACATCGAAGCCCTGCTGGGGTAACCCTTTCGTGGCCGTGGGCGTCGCAGCGTCGTGGACCTGCTGCGCGTCGGTCGCTTGTTGTTGATCCCCGGCGTTGCCGTCTTCGGATTCCGTGCCATGGTGGCGATGGCAGGTGGCGAGCCCGGTGATGTCCCCGGCCTGGGCGTGCTGACCGGCGTCACCGGTGGTTTGTCGGCGCTCGGCATGGTGGGCGTACTGGTCGGCGCCTGGTCCACCGATTTCCGCAACCAGGCGGTCCTTGCGTTCGCTTTCACGGGGTTCGGGCATTATGCTTTGGCGCCAGCCAGCCAAGATGCCGGGGCCGCGTTCGTCTACCTGGGGTTGGGCTTGGCCACGCCGGCGGGGGTGCTCGGGGGTGTGGCGGCCGCTGTGGGTGCTTTGATGCGCGCGGATCACGTCGTGATGAACGGTGCCGTGGTCGGGGGTCTGCTCATGGTGTTGCTCGCGCTTGGGTGGCGACGACTTCAATCCCATGAACCATGATTCATAGATTGTCCACTTTTGTGCATCAAGAGTCGAACATGTTCGGGTCTAATGTGACCCGCACAGGTGAGTCTTATATGTGAGGGGTCTTGGGCGCGCCCGAGACCATGCCGATCACGACCGCCTACGAGACGCAGGAGATCCCCTACGTCAGCATCCTTGACGCCGATGGCAACGTCGACAAGGAGCTCGAGCCGGAACTCGACAAGGAGACCTTGGTCCGTCTCTACGAGACCATGTGCCTGAGCCGCGAATTCGACCACCGCCGCCTGAAGCTGCAGCGCCAGGGCCGCATCGGAACCTTCGCCCCAGCCCACGGCCAAGAAGCGTGCCAGGCCGGCACCATCAGCCAGATCACGACCGACGATTGGTTCTGCCCCGCCTTCCGCGAAAGTACCTGCATGCTCTGGCTCGGCGCCGACCTGACCGACGACCTGCTCTACGCAGCCGGGTTCGAAGAAGGCATGAACATCCCAGATGACGCCAAGATCACGCCCATCTGCATCCCGATCGGCACCCAATACACCCATGCCCTTGGCACGGCTTGGGGCGAGAAATTGGACGGCACCAAGAACATCGCCATCACGTACGGCGGCGACGGCAGCACCAGCGAAGGCGACTTCCACGAGGCCATCAACTGGGCGTCCACCATGGACATCGGCGTCGTCTTCGTCATCCAGAACAACCAGTGGGCCATCAGCGTGCCCCGCAAGGCGCAGACCCGCTCCGAGACCATCGCCCAGAAGGCCATCGCCTACGGCATGGAAGGCATCCAGGTCGACGGCAACGACATCCTGGCCGTCATCTACGCCGCCCGCAAGGCGGTCGCCTCGGCCCGTGAAGGTCGCCCCGTGCTGATCGAATGCGTCACCTACCGCATGAACGTCCACACCACGGCCGATGACCCCAGCAAGTACCGCTCCAAGACCGATGAAGAAGAATGGGCCGCCAAGGACCCCATCGTCCGGTTCCGCAAGTACCTCCAGAAGAAGCGCATCTGGAACCAGACCAAGCAGGACGACCTGGATGCCCGCATCAAGCAGCAGATCGACGATGCCATCGCCAAGTTCGATGAGCGCCGGGTCGAGCTCGCCACACCCGATTACATGTTCGCCAACGCCTACGTCGAAGAACCGCCATACCTGGCCCGCCAGCGGACCGAATTGATGGAACACTTTGCGACGCACGGCATGCCCGAGGGGGGTCACTGAAATGGTCCACGAGACGATGCAGAAGGAAGACCCGTTCTTCAGCCGCCCCACGTGGGAACTGCAATACGAACGCCAGAAAGAACAAGCCGACAAGACCGGCTACGTCGATCTCAACCTCATCGAAGCCATGAACATGGCCTTCGACGAAGAGATGGCCGATGACAGCAAGGTCCTGATCATGGGCGAAGACGTGGGACGCGACGGCGGCATCTTCCGCCTCACCGACGGCCTCATGGACAAGCACGGCAAACACCGCGTCGTGGACACCCCCATCAGCGAAATGGGCATCGCCGGCGCCTGCACCGGGTTGGCCATGCAAGGCTACCGCCCCATCGGCGAGATGCAGTTCAGTGGCTTCAGCTACCAAGCGTTCCACCACTACGAATCCCACATGGGCCGCATGCTCAAGCGCACCAACGGCCGCTTCAAGCTGCCCATGGTCATCCACATGCCCTACGGCGCCGGCGTCCGTGCCCTCGAGCACCACAGCGAATCCCGGGAAGCGTACTTCGCGCACACGCCCGGCCTGACGGTGGTCATGCCAAGCACCCCGCGCAATGCACGCAGCCTGCTCAAGGCGGCCATCCGCAGCGACGAGCCGGTCATCTT
>JBFKXH010000070.1:0-7534 GCA_041638175.1 Thermoplasmatota archaeon | reverse complement strand
GGACCTGCCCCGATTCGAACAGGGGTCCACGGCTCCGAAGGCCGTAAGGATATCCAAACTACCCCACAGGCCCAGGGGCGGCTGGATGGTGGACATCAAGGAAAAGGAAGGAAAAGGGGCGCGTGTGCCTACTCTTCTTCGGAGTCGGCGCCGATCTCGACCGGCTCGCCTTCGTCTTCGTCGTCGCTCGGCAGCTCGACGATGATCGCCGGCGTCTCGTCCACGATGGTGGGGGCCTTGACGACCTCCGTCTTGGCGATCTCGATGCGGCGCACCGGATGGATCTTGCGCGCATCCTTGTAGATCTTGTTGGACAGTTCGCCGACCAGGACTTCCTTCAGGAACGCGCTGAGGTTGTTCTCCGCGGCGGTCTGGGTCAGGACGTCCTGCATCAGCTGGCGGATCGCCTGGGCCTGGGTGGTCTGGCAGCGGCGGTCCGTGACGCAGAAGGGCTTGACCCGCAGGCGGGAGCCGTCCTTCGTCTTGACGTCGAAGACGTGGCTGATCTTGGTGTGTCCGCGGCGGGTCAGGCGGCGTACGTAGTCCGTGGTCATGCTGTGGCCGATGAACTCGGTCTTGGCCTGGGTGTCCACGGTCTCGTTGACCTTGAAGAAGATCTTGACGTGCATCTGGCGCATGTCGCCGGTCATGTCGTGAAGGGTCGCTTCGGCGGTGCGGCCGATGACCTTGGACGGGTCATCTGCCATGGTTTCGCCGATGGCGTGGTTGTTGAACGCGGCGGGCGCGGTGATCTTGTACCATTGCTTCGCCTTCCACCGGTCCTTGACGCGGCGGGCGGCTTGACGGGAGCGGGCAAGTGCCATGGGGCCGGCGACAAACGACCCCTATAAGACCGATTCGCCAGGCAAAATGGGTGGAAATCATCACGCAACAGGAGAGAAGGCCTTTTGTCTCATATCATGTACAAAAGTCCATGGAGGATTCACCGGCGCTGACCGTCCTGGCCCGGCGCGGCGCGCGGGATGTCATTGCCACCCTGGTCGGCGGGGCCAACCACGTCCGGGGCATCGCCCAGGCCACGAGCCGGCCCGTCGCCACCGTCGCACGCATCGTACGGGACCTGGAAGCACTGGGGGTCGTCGAATCGCTGCGACCTGGCCGCGACAAGCAGATCCTCTGGCGCGCCGGTCCGTTGGCCGATTGGATGGCGGCGCTGGCCGTCCCTGACTTGCGGGGCGCATCGGCACGGGCCTTCGTCGACGCCTACCAAGGCCCGGGCACATGCCACCGATGGGCTGCGCCCGACGACGAGGTCGGCGATCCCCATACACGCACGCGGGTCGTGATCCTGACCGAGCAAGAAGAGGAGGCCCTAGACGCGGTAGGCGCTGCCCTGGACGCGGTCGAAGCGGCCGGATGGCCGGCCCCGGAAGTCACCGTCCAGGATGCCGCATCGCTGGGCGATGATCCGATCAGCGTAGCGATGACTCAGCCGATCGCGTCGACGTTGTAGCTCAGGCCGAGCCATGTCGCGACACCGATCGCCACCAAGATCCCGATCTTCACCAGCGTGAAGGCGGTCTTGATGACAAACCGGATGATCAGCAATCCGATGACCAGCACGGCGATCCCGAGGACCACCGGCAAAGGCGCTCCAAAGTCCGGCGCAGCAAGAAGCAGAGGTTCCAGCATACCGCCGAGACGCAGGCGTGGGGTCTTAGGGCCTTCTCATTGCTTTCCAGAGCCGCTTGTGGTCGAGTCGGTACACCCACGTGTTCGGGTTTCCTTCCTCCTTCACACGCAAAGCCAGTTGGTGGTCGTGGTGGCTCGAGAAGGTTTCCAAGCCCTCCAAGAACGCTTCCGGCTGGTCGGCCAGAGCCTCTGCGGCTTCGGATTCGTAGGTATCATAGTGGAACGGCAACGTGACGCCGGTCGCGACCGTCTTGATGGTCCCCTTACCCTTGAGGCCCGTGATGGTCACCAGCTCGCCCATCAGTTGCCGCTCATGGGCATCCAGATGTGGATTGGGGAACCACTGGTTGCAGTCGACGCAAAGCAGTTCATTCACCGTGTCCAGCCCTTCAACGTCTTCGTGGTCTTCCAGGACACGGATCAGGAGGCCGTCCTTGTATGCCATGAACATCCGCGTGCTGCTGCAGTGGGGGCAGGCGTACACAAGCAAGGCAAGGCGACCTGCCTCAAGAATCCGACTCTTTCGACAAGCGACGAATGCGTCGACCGTACAGGAAATGGCCCGGGGCTGCCAGCACCCCGCCCACCACGACCATGGCCGCCAGCAGCACGGTCATGACGCCGCGGCGGTGGGTCAGGCTGACCACGAACACATCCCGGACCGGCTGGTCCGACGTGCCGCCGTCCAATGTGAACGTCGCGGTCCGTTTTCCGTCCACATCCACCTCATGGTTGGCGTACTCGATGGAGTATCCCGGGGGCAGGTTGACCCAGACATCCAGGCTCCAACCTGGCTGCATGCTGATGTTCAGCAGCTGGCTATAGGCAGCTGCAGCAAAGAAATCCCGCGCCCGCAACGGGTCACTGTTCTCTTCCTTCAATTCCTTGAGGTACTTGCGCTTCGGTGAATCGGGTTCGTCCCGGGTCTCCATGTAGTGGGACAGAAGGCCCACCAGGGATTCTTCACGCTCGTACCGGACCGTCGCCTCCATGGTCATGATGATCGGCGGCTCCTTGAGCGAACCATCCGTGGTGGCAGCCAGGGGGCTGGTGTTGAACCAGGCGACCTCGACTCCATCGACCTCCAATTCCGGGATCATGGCTCGCAGCCACGCCTCAAGCGCGACCTCTTGTTCTTCTTGGAAGGAAGCGATCACCTCAGCCGCCAAGGTCGCGCGGAACACTTCCGCAGGGAGGTACATCTTGCTCAGGAACGTGGCGTTCTCCGTCTGGGCAGCAAACGGATTGTCTCCCTGGATGGCCGCCCGGACCCGTTCCGTGCTGATGACGCGCATCTCGACCCGGACCTGCACCTGCGCCTCGACGATGGCCTTGCCACCACCGAGGACCATGTCAAGGACACCGATCTTGCCCTTCGTGATGTTGAGGTCGAAACGTATGCGGACATCTTCCCGCGTGATGTTCTGGCCCGCTGCATCGTAGGCAGCATCCAGGGCGGGTGGGACCTCGTCTCCGACGAGCTTGTCAGCCTCCTCGACGACCGGATCAAGTTCCTCGATGGCCGGATCGATGGGCACCGATTGGGCCGCGACCAGGGGAATGAACAGCAGCAGCCACCTCAGATCCATACACTCACCCAAAGGAAGATCCACGCCACGGCGACGGCAAGGGCGATCCCGGTGGCCTGACCGGCCCGGCGCCAATCCACACCAGGCATGCGGCGAAACCATTCCGCCAAGGCCGGGGGCAGCACGATCCACAAGAACACGGAGACCAGGATGCCCGGCAGGACCGGTGAGAAGGCAAGATCGGTCTTTTCGTCCAACCAGAACAGCGCCGGGTAGATCACCAGAAGCGCAGCGGCGCAGCCCCAACGAGCCGTGCGCCAGGCCCAGATCGGTGTCGCATCGCGGCGTGCCGTCATTGTCAAGGAACAGTGCCAAACCTGGGGGGCTCCATAACGCTTCGCGCTTCTTGCAGCGTCGATCCGGCGCCCGTCGGGCCTACTTCTTGCGTGGACCGCCTTGGTGACGATGGCAACGATCACTGCCGGCTGTTGCCTTGAGGCGGCATGGTTTTCCGGCCGCCGTCACGCCAGCGCATCGCTTGGGGCCCTCAGGCTCGAGGACCGGTAACCCCGTGGTGGCGTGGACGGAGACCTTGAAGCCCTCGGGCTTCGAGGCTGGTTCCCCGGTCTTGGGCGTGCCCTTGGCGAAGAAATAGACATCCTGGCCTCCCTGGTTGCGTTTGTAGAGTGTGTGGCCGGCGTGGCGGAACCCGGCAGAGACGGCCTTGGCATCGCCCCGCCGGACGGCAAGCGACCCGTTCTCCATGGCCAACTGGTACTTCGCGCCGCATTGGGCGCAATAGGCGTCGCGGGGCAAAGCGGGGTCTACGAACTCCATGCGTTCCTGGCACACATGGCAGGAGAAGCCGCTGCGTCGTCCGGGCAACGGCAACAGCCAATGGCGTGGCTCGCCGCCGCGCCGCTTGTGCAGCACCATGGCACCCAGACTGGTGTTGATCAGGTAGCCCCCACGCCAAGCCCCCTCAAGTGGTAAGGCGTTGATGATGTGGGCGTGGTCGGCGACGTGGTCCATCAAGTGGTTGACGGCCCAGGTCGGTAGGATGTCTAGGTCGGCCATTCAGGTCCTCCGGTAGATGATCGTCTTGGGTTCTTCCTGCGGCGGTGTCGGCAACCGCATGTAACGGGCCTTTGGCTCCAAAAAGAGCAGTAGGACGCTTGCCATGAGCAGGATCGCGGCCACAGAGAGGAGTGGCCACATCCATTGCGACTGGTTGGCAAAGAAGTCCCACAGCAAGAAGATGGCGAGCACAAGGTCCGGCAAGAGCAGTGCCTTGAGCACGCTGCGGATGGTGGTCTTCCTCATAGGGCGTGCCTCCTGGCCAGCCCGATCCACACCACAGCGCCCGTGGCGGCCACCAGCAGCAGGCCCGCGACCAACTCGACCCCCTGACGGACCGCGGGTGCCACGGCGTCCGGGTCCATGGTCGGGTCACGCCCGGCTTTGACCTCGTCGCCATCGCTGACCCCGTCCCCGTCGCTGTCCTTGGCCCGTGGGTCCGTGCCGTAAGCCGCCTCCAAGGTGTTGGAAAGCCCGTCTTCATCAGGGTCTCCTGAGCCCGCTTCGGTCAGGTCGCCGAAGAATCGGCGTTCCCATCCGTCCGGCAGGCCATCGCCATCGTCGTCGCGGGGTCGATCGGCCCCGTCCAAGGGGTCGGTGCCGGCATGGAATTCGATGCCGTCCAACACACCATCTGCGTCCGTGTCTCCGTTGCGCATGTCGGTCCCGAGCATGGCCTCGAACCGGTCGCTCAGCCCATCCTGATCCGTATCATGCATGCCGTCACCTGGATCGGCAGGGTCGCGGGGGTCGGTCCCGGCCGCGCGCTCTGCCGAATCGGGCACCCCGTCGCCATCCAGGTCCGACGCCTGCGTGGAGAACGTGATCCGCGATGCCGCCGTATTGTACTCCATGAGTGTCTGGCCCGTACCGATCGCCAGGAGATGCAAGCGCAAAGTGTGCCCCTGCGTCGCGATCGCTCCTGCTGTCGGCACCTCGACGGTCATGCTGGAGCCTGAATCCGCAGGCCGCAGGCTCACGCGCTTGCTGGCCAGGTCGCGCGCCTCGCCTTCCGGGGACAGATCCTGGAGCGTGACGACAAGGTCTCCCGTGCCCGCCGATTGGATCGGCAATTGGAGCCTCAGGTTGCCTTGGAAGGCCATGTCCATGTCCCAGGTCTGGTCCCAGGTCCAAGCGATGGTGTCAGACCCCTGCCCGAGTCCCGCCAGGGCAGGCGACATGGTCACCGTCTGGCTGCCTGATCCGGGCTCGTCGCGCAGCCACGGCCCCTCGCCGATGACCCCGGTGCCGCTGTCCCCTTGCAGAAAGAGCGTCTCGGCGCTGGCTGCGGGCAAGAGCACCAACAAGAGAATCCAGCGCATGCCCGACGCAACCTGGCACCCACCATAAAGGCCAATGCTTTCTCCCCTCACCGGTTGACGTTCCTTGTGGCCATCCCTACCTTCGAGCACGCGGCATGGCTTGCCAAGGCTTGGGCTGCCGGCGCGCCCCAGCACGACCTTGGGGTCAGCGGCTTCCGGTCGCCTCTGACCGAGTCGCTCCTTCGACCACCCACGGCCCACGACATCGATGGGCTGGACCTCCATGCGAGCGTCGCCCTACGCGACCGGCTGGCCAGGTACGCCGGGGTCGATCCCGAGCGGCTGCGCGTCACGGCAGGTACGTCCGCCGCCAACGCAGCGGCCCTGGCAGGTCGCGGCGGCAACGTGGTGGTGGAGCGGCCCACGTACATGCCGTTGGCCAGTCTTGCCACGCTCTTTGGCGCCGAACTTCGCTGGGCGGATTCGCCGCAAGCCATGGTCGACCTCGTGGATCACGAGACGTCCGCCATGCTGCTCACGTCGCCCAACAACCCGACGGGCCGCGAGCCCGACGTCGCGACCTGGAAGGCGCTTGGAGATGCAGCGGCAGACCACGATGCCTGGGTCATCGCCGACCAAGTGTATCGCGAGCTCAGTGATGCGCCGATCGCGGCCACGCTCCACGACCGGATCATCAGCACCGCGGGCTTCAACAAATGCTGGGGCGCGCCTGGCCTGCGGGTCGGATGGGCCATCGGGAGTGAGCAAGCCATGTCCCACGTGGAAGAGGCCCATCGTTTGCTCGCCTTGGGGCCATCAAGTCACGGCACTCGGATGGGGGAGGTGCTGCTGGATCACGAAACAGGTTGCCGCGATGCGTTGGATCGACACGCGGCTGCGGCCCGGGGGGTGCTGGATCGCATGCTCGATGAGCACGGTTGGCAGTGTCAAGTCGGCCGGCTGACCGCGCTCATCCGGACCAGCGAGCCGTCGCGCCCCATGGCTCAGGCGCTGCTGGCCCAAGGGATCCTGACCGTGCCCGCGGAGATGTTCGGCGCGGAGCGTGGCTTGCGCATCGGCCTCGGCGGAGATCTGGATGGTTTCGAGCGTGCCTTGCAGGCCTTGGCTTCAACACCACAAGCCCAAAGGTTTTGAGAAAGGGCTTCCGTCGAAGCGCGCTTGCGCCGAAATCGAATCCTCCTGGCCACCGCCCTTGCCCTGGGTGCTTTGGTCCTGCACTTCGCCGTACCCTTTGCACACATGTCGTACACGACGCCCGAGGGCACGGAGTTCAGCGACACCTATTGGCCGTGGGATTTCGCCGAACGCGAAGAGGCGTTCGACCCCGTACCGGGGGGTTCCATGAGCTACCTGCTTGCGGGCCTCATCGTCACCGCTGCCGGCATGCTGCTCGTGTTGGGCGGCCGCCTCATCAAGCGACCCCAGGTCGAGATCGCGGCGGCCGTGGTCCCAGTGGTCGGGTTGGTCATGGCCATCCATGCCCATGCGCTTTGGGCCGGCCGCAGTGTGGCCACCATGGCGTTGGCGTTCCTTGGGACGGACGGCCCCAGCGCAAGCCACACCACCTCGTTCCACAACGGGGACTACTACACCTCCTTCATGGCCATCAGTCCGCTCGTCGTGCTGCCTCTTCTGTTGGCGACCGCCTGGTTCCTCTTTGGGGGTCTGGCTGTGCTGGTCCAGAAGGGCGATGCCAAGGCGCGGGCCCGTGACCACGGCCGTGCCGGCAGATGGGCGCTGATCGCACTCGCCCTCGTCTTCGTCCTGCCTTGGAGCGTGGAGGAGCTTGACGACCGGTTCCCGCCGGCAGAGGGGGCCACCGCGGACAAGGATGACTTCGTGTTCTCCATGTACGACATGCTTCGCCTCAACCAGGATACGGCGCATGCCGCGGATGCCATCGGCGAAGCGGGTCTCGAATCCTACGCGGAGATGGCGTGGCTCCATACGGTGTTGATCGTGGCGTTGGCCATCGCCGCAGGGGCCGCCCTG
>JBFKXH010000069.1:0-7547 GCA_041638175.1 Thermoplasmatota archaeon | reverse complement strand
GGTCAGGAGGGTGCCCAGGAAGACCTGGTCAATGATCTCCGTGCCGCCGATGACGATCGGCCACTTGGCCAAGAAGATCGGACCCAGGGACCAGAGCAGGTACCAGTCCGGTTTGACGAACGTGGGCGGCTTGGTCATGTCGTAGGCGTCATGCAGCGGCGGTGCGGCGATGGCGATCATCATGAAGATGGTCGCCATGGTGAACGAGATCAATGCACTGTCACGGATGAGCTCGTGGCCCAAGCTGATGCCTTCCACGGCCTTCTGCTTCTTGGGGGGGCCGCGTTCCGCTTCGAGCTTGTCCTTGGCCTGGATGTACAGGTTGGTGAGTTCACTCAGTTTCATATCAGTGCGGCTCCGCCATGCCTTGCAGCCATACGATGAACATATGCAGCACCATCAGTCCAAAGAGGACGAAGGGCAGCACCCAGACGTGGATCAGGTACATGCGGGGAATCAACCCTGCATTGATCTCGGAGCCGGAGAAGACCAGCTTTCCAAGGAATTCGCCCACGCCCCAGGGGACGCTGTTTGCCATGTTCTGCCCGATGGTGGCCGCTGCGATGGCCAGTTGGTCGGCCGGAAGCAGGTAGCCACTGTAGGCGAAGAAGAACGTGATGCCCAGAAGTGCGACGCCGAGGACCCAGTTGAGTTCGCGGGGCTTGCGGTAGGCGCCGACGAAGTAGACGCGCATCATGTGCAAGAACACACAAGCGGTCATCAAGTGGGCGCCCCAGTGATGCACTCCACGCAGGATGTACCCGAGCTGGACGTCGTTCATGATGAAGTCGACCGACTCACGCGCCGTGAACACCTCTTGGGGTTCATAGTGGGGAATGTAGTAGATGGCCAAAATCACACCACTTACGGTGAGGATCAGGAAGGCCACGAAGGCCAGGCCACCGAGACAATAGAGAGGGTACCAGTACCAGATGGTGCGCAGCTTGTAGCGCTCGGTGTGGCTACGCGGCAGCTGCCGATTGACGCTGAGCGCCGCACGCTTGGCCGCGTCGATGTGGTTGCGGATCCGGATGGAGTCATCCAGGTACGCGAGCATCATCAGGTACATTCGGGCAAATAGGCCCAGCTTCTTCTGCTTGGCAAGCTCCTCGTAGGCGCGCTTGCCTTGCTTGTGTGCTCGATCACTCATGCAGACCACCCCGGTTCACGTAGCTCGAAGCCCGTGCCTTTGAGCGCACCCGCACCGTCGGCCATGCGGGGCCCGGTCTGGATGTGCTTGACCTCACCATGGATGACGTCACTGAACGAATTGCCCGCCTCGTCGCTCCACGCCTTGACATCGAACTCGATGACGTTCAAGGGCTGCGGCGGCGGAGTGCCCGGTACATTGAGCGCCAGGTCGTGGATGTCATATTGGCCTTGGTGGCACGGACACAGGATGCGGCCGTCTGCAAAGCCGTCCTTGTCGTAGTCATCCACATCGGCGCTGGCGCCAAGGTCGCCGTTCCATCCGACCGTGCAGCCCAGGTGCTTGCACTTTCCGTCATAGACCATGATGGCCATGTCGGCTTCCGTCGGGTGCTGGATGGCGAACTGGGCCGTGTTGTAGCCGCGCTTGGTGCTGCTGGCTTCCAGGGTCGCTTTCTTGACCTTGTAGACGACGGCAGGCAGGAAATTCCATTCGGCGGTCACGACGACCGGGGCCGGCCCCTCAAGGTCGGACAGACCAATGGGGATCTTGGCGTTGGTCGTGGGGTCGCGGCGTACCACGGGTCCAGGGCCTACGCCGCCTAGGGCATCGGGGGCCACGGCAGGCAAGAGTTGGCTCAGCGTGCCGGGAATGAGTGCCCCGGCGACCGCCAGTCGGACCGTGTTGCGGATGAATTCGCGGCGGCTCAGGATCGGCTCCCCCGTGTCCCGGATCTGGGAACGCTTGGGGACTTCGTCGTCTCGCTCGACCGGGAGCGGTTCACGTTCGTGATCAGTCATGCAGTTGCACCCCCTCGCACTGGGCTCCGCCCAGCGGTCCAGGCTGCAACTGCCCTTCGCTGCGCTCAGTCATGCAGTTGCACCCCCTCATCCTCCCACTTGCGGAAGCGGCGCTTTGCGATGGTCACGTGGTCCATGAAGAAGCGCTGGTAAAGGAAAATGATGAAGCTCAGGCAATAGAAGGCGCCGGCGAGCCAGAAACTGATGATCTGCTGTTCCGACTTCAGGATATCACCAAAAGGTGCCGCACTGATGGCGGGGTCGACCGCGGTCGCCGAATTGGCGCCGGCGAAGATGGCCGCGAAGGTCAGGTAGACGAAGACCAGTTCCACGACCGTGAGACCCAGGATGCACAAGCCGATGAAGGCCGGCCGCTCAGCGGGCGTGTCACGGATGACCTGCCCGGGCGTCTTGTTGGTCTGGATCTCGAGTCCCATCAGCGGTCCTTCTGGTCGGTGTTGTGCGGGCTGACGTACTTCAGGTACACGAAGCCGAAGATGATGATGACCACCATCATGGCCAAGGCGATGAGCCCGAGCCAGTATTGGGGCAGGGACACGCCGTAGTGCACCTCGTGCTCCTCCACTGCGCCAGGCATGGCGTAGTGGTCGTCCGTGAGACTGAAGATCTCCAGGTAGACCTGGTCGCCAGCATCGGCGGCGCCACTGCCATCCACGTCGTTCAGGTACAGGCGGAAGGTGGCGACCCCGTCGGCAGGGGCCGTCCACTGGAAGGTCCATTCCGTGTTGTCCGGGTTGGTGTGGGTCGCTTCGGAGCCACCGGCCATGATCTGCACTTGGTCGTCCAAGGCCTCCAGGTTGCCCGTGTCGGAGTAGAAATTGAAGCCCGCGTGTTGGCCGGCTTCGCCACCGTCGGGCGCGTTGAGCTCGTTGACGCTGACCTTGACGGTGTACACCGCATCATGGAGGTACGGACCGGTCAGGATGGTGCCGTCCGCATCGGTGAACGTGACATGGATCGGCGCACCCTGTGTGGCGAACGCTTCGCCGCCGTGACAGGCCGTACAGCCGCCGTGGGTCGGGTCGAGCCCATTGTCGGTGCCGATGCCGGTGCTGAAACCGAAAACGCTCGGGGCGTAGACAAGCATGAGCGCGGCCGCGATCGCCAGGATGGGGGATGCCTTTCGCAGCGCGCGCGCGGTAGATGCCCGCTTCACAGGCGCGGCCAAACCCGACTTTGATATAAGCGGCGCGGCCAGCCGCCGATGCAGCCCAGGAGAGAGCTTATGAAATGTCGGTTTCTGGCAGCGCCGATGGCAGAGAGCCAACGCAAGCAAGGCGAAGTCAAGACCGTGGACGAAGCAGCCCACGAGAAGGCCGAGCGCTACACCTTGGGCTTGTTCTTCTTTGGCGGCATCGCGATCGTCGCATTGATGTTCTGGATCGCCGGCTTCCTCAGCAACGGCGACCAGGATCCCATCAACGCCCCCTTGGTGGTCGGCATCGGCGCGGCCATCCCGGCGACGTTCTTCTTCATCATGAGCAAGAAGCTCGCCCCGTAAGGCGGTTCGCTCTCTGGAATGGAATCAGCTCCAGCGTCAGCCCCCGAGCGATCCGCGAGCGCCGTTCAAGGAAGGAGGGGGAAAGAGGAGGTGCGCACCTAGTCGAGGTGCAGCACGTGGCGGATCTCGTGCCACAGGTTGTTCCAACCCGCTGCACTGCTTTGGCAATCCTTGTCCTCGATGCCCGCTGCGTCACACGCACCGGGGTCTTGCCAGAAGCTCAGATCGCCGTTGAGGTCCGTGCCGACAAGGCCACCGAAGACGAAGGTCGCCAGGATCAATGCCGGCGTCACCGTGCGCATCATCCAGACCGCATAGATGCCGATCCGGCTGCGCAGGCCGCTGTCCAATTCCTTGGCGACACCTGGTGCGATCCATCCGGCAAAGAAGGTGGTGAATGCGACACCGATGACGATGAAGATGTTGATCGCGATCTCGTCGTAGAGTACGAACCAGTCCGCGTTCACGGAACTGACGACGCCGAACGTGTAGGTCACCAGGCCGACGCCGAGGACCGCCTTCCAGCGTTCCCAGCCCCAGTTGTCGATGATGACACTGACTGGCACTTCGATCAGGCTGATGGCGCTGCTCAGGGCCGCAAAGAACAGGCCCAGGAAGAACACGGTGCCGATGAACTGTCCAAGCCCTGCACCCATGCCCATGAAGGCCGAGGGAAGTGCGATGAACGCCGTGCTGAAACTGCCACCTGCGAGGGTGTTCTGCATCTCAGGGGTCGACAGGAGGCCCGTGAAGGCCAGGATCGGGAAGATCATCATGCCTGCAAGGATGGCCACGCCGGTGTCCGCACCGGCGATGATGGTGCCGTTCTTGGTGACACTCTGCTTCTTTTCCATGTAGCTGGCGTAGGTGAGCATGGCACCTTGACCAAGGCTCAAGGAGAAGAACACCTGGCCGGTCGCCTTGGAGACGTTGGCCGGACTCAGGTTGCTGAAGTCAGGCTTGAAGATCTCGGCATAGCCAGCCCCCATCCCCGGTTGGAACAGGGCGTAGACCACGATGCCCACAATGATCACGAACAGGGCAGGAATGATGATGCTGGTGACCTTCTCGATGCCTCCGCTGATGCCTCGGCTCACGATGTAGATGGTGATGGCCGAGACGATGCCGTGGAACAGGATCGTCATGGGGCCGGTCTCCACCTTGTTGTTGAAGAACGACGCCGGATCCTCCATCCATGCAGCACCTCCGAAGTTCAGGCCCTCGATGACGTACCAAAGGGTCCACCCGGTCATGACCGTGTAGAAGAACAACACGAACATGGCTGCCAGCAGGCCCGCAACACCGAGCACCGCCCATTTCTTGCCGTGTTCGCCGCCCAGTTTCCTGAACGCATTGACGGGGCTGGCTTGGGTCATCTTGCCCAGGCTCATCTCACCGAGCATGGCCGGCAGACCGACCAGCAGCAGAAGGAGCAAGTAGACAATGAGGAACGCGGCGCCACCATTGCCGGCCAGTTCACGGGGGAACCGGACCAGGTTGCCAAGACCGACGGCAGAGCCGACGGCGGCCATGATGAAGCCGAAGCTGGAGTTCCAATTGCCGCGTGCGCCGGCCATGTTAGATGTTCTCCGGGTCCGCCACACTTCCGACGTGGAAGTAGTAACGTTCCATCAGCTCGAACGTAGCACTGAACGTGTAGCTGGCCCCCTGCCCGCCCAGCGGGCCGGGCAGATTGCCCGTGTCACCAGGTGGGGTGACGGCGATGGAGACCATGTAGGGATTGTCCCACATGTGCATCATCTCGAAGGTCTCCAGGTCGTCGGTCTCGGTGTTGGCGGGCTTCGTCAAGAAGTCCACATTGAACCGCAGCGTCACTTCCCCGCCGGTCAGCGGTTGGGCGCTTGGCCCGTCCGGGATCGGGACATCGCCGCGACGGATGTGGACCGTTCCGTTGGGGTCGGTGAACCGGACTTCCACGGAGGCGTCCCCGTCGGGATTGTACGCCTCGCCGTCGAACGTGACGGTGACGTTGAGCCAAGCACCCGTGGCGTTGTTCCCCGCTGCGGTCTGGAAATTTTGATCCACATTGCCGCCGAGCAGGGAGACCGCTCGGTGACCGGTCTGGAACTCCACGTCCTGCTTGCCGTCGATCTCTTCGTAAAAGACGACGCCGAGTACCGTTGCGAGAATCGCAACCGCCCCGACGCCGGCGATGATCAAGTCCACCTTTTCCATGGGCCTTCAAGCCGCCACGAGACATGCTGCACATAAGACAACCGGCCATTTCTTGTGATGCGCCTTGGTCGACGCCTCGTGGCAGAGCACATCGCCGATGGCAGTCGCTTGCGGCCGCGCAGGTCGGCCCCCCACATCGTCGAGCACGGACGCGTGATCGTTCGCCGGCGCAAGTTCGGACCGGTCCGGACGGCATTGGGCCGCCTCTTTGGCGTGCAGCCCTTCCTGGAGACGCGCTTGGATGCGCTTGGCTCGGAAGTATGGCGACTGCTCGATGGCCGTACCTTGGATGAGGTCCTACGGGCCCTGCAAGCGGCCCACCCGGAGGAATCGGAGCTCGCGCAGCGGCTCGGCCGCTGTATCAGCACATGGGCAAGCCTGCGCCTGATCGAGCTCTAACAGGCCCGGTACCAGTAGCTCAGGTCGTACTGGAGTCGTCCGGCAGCGTCCTCGTTCGGGTCATCCGCGATGAACTTGTACTCCACCCAGAGGTCGCCGGGTCGCGGGTCCTCATGGATGCTCGCGAATTCGATCCGGTAGGTCTTCTCTTCGAGGTTGTACTCGGAGTCTGGGCGCAGTTGCAGGACCGTCTGGACGCCGGAGCCCGTGTAATCCCGGAAGCCGAGTTGCTCCTTTTTGTTCCTCTCGTCGTAGGTGACCTTCTGCCCGTCCGACTCGTGGGGGGTGTGCTTGTCAGCACGCCAGACGCGCAGTTCGTAGTAGCCATTGGCGGCCGCGCCGCTGGGCGTGAACTCGACCACATCGAATAGCGCGCCATCCCATTCATACTTCTGGATGACCATGGGTTCAGGGCCGCTGGCCGCCTCTTCATCGATCAAGGTCGGCTTGTGGACGAAGGTGCCGGCCAGGTTGAAATCCGTCCCCGTGGCGTTGTCGAAGCTGTCGACCCGCGCGCCCGGTTGACCGGGCGACTTCTTCCAGCTTGGGCAGCTGGCATCGAATTCGGGGGGCGTGTCCTCTTGGGTGCAGCCGGCAAAGGCAACAGTGAGGATCGACAAGGCAAGAAGGAGCCGCATGCAATCCCATCCGAAATGGTTGTTCTTGGTCCTTGTGGTCACATCCGACTACAAGCCGCATACCTTGTACCAGGGGGTCGCGACCACCGAATAGGTGCCCGGGCCCTGGTTCTGGAGGGTGACGTTGCCGGGAGCACTGTGCCCATGTTCGACGGGGCTCAGGTAGACCCAGACCTCCGTGGTGCCCCCTTCCAATCGCAGCGACGGGTTGGCGTCGCCGGCCACGACCAGGCCTAGCCGGCGGCCTTGGTCATTGTACGCCTCCAGGTGGACTGAGCCATTGGCGGTGATCTGCATCACGAGCAGATCCAACGGGTAGCCGTCCATCGTGTGGTTGAACGACAGCGTGGCGTGGGGGCCATCGCCAGCGATCCACTGGGGGCACGGCTGCCAAACATCGTCCTCTTCCTTGACCGGCTCTTCGGCAAAACAACCGGCCAACAGGAAGGCCAGGACCACGCTCAGGATGCGCACAAGCCCGGCACGCGGAGGGTCGTGAAAAGGGGAACGTGTCGAACTTTGGACCAGCCTCTTTATCAATCTTGAACGCGGGCGGGGTACCATGGACAACCCCACGGTGGCGTCGTACCTCTTCTTCTGCCTCATCACAGGCGTCGGGGCGATGGCGTTCATGGTCTGACGCCGGCACCCCCATAAGCCCCGGCTTTGTGCGCCGCCACAATGATCGACCGGGGCGCGATGCAGGACGCCGTCGAAGAATACGATGCCAACCAATTGAAACTGGCATGCGTGGCCAGCCACTCGGGGTTGGATGTCTATGATGGGGCCACCGACGAAGGCATGCCCAACATCGCCATCGCGCAAGAAGGCCGCCACGAGGT
>JBFKXH010000068.1:0-7593 GCA_041638175.1 Thermoplasmatota archaeon | reverse complement strand
CCCGCGGCCCGGCAAGATCCTTCTGGAGCACACCAGCGCCAATCCCAATGGCCCACTCCACGTCGGCCGCGCGCGCAACCCGATCCTCGGGGATACCATGTATCGGCTTCTGAAGGCGGCGGGTCACGACGTGGAGGTCCAATACTACATGGACAACCTTGGGCGCCAGGTCGCCCTGCTCTACTACGGCACCCAGCACTTTGATGAAGACGACCTGCCGCCGGCCGCGCGGGACAAGGCGGATCACCGTCTGGTTCGTTACTACCAGGCGGCCAGTGACTTGATGAAGGCCGACGAAGGCGTTGCCGAGGAGATCAAGGCCCTCGTCGCTCGCCTGGAGACCGCCGATGCCGCCTTGCTCGATGATGTGCGCGCCGTCTATGAGGCGTGCTTTGGCGGTATGCGCGAAAGCCTGTCCCGTCTGGGCGTCCATTATGATTCGATCAAGGACGAATCGGATCTGGTGGCGGGCGGCGATGTGGAAGAGACCATCGAGCGCCTCAAACGAAGTCCCCGGTGGGGCCAAGAAGACGACGGGGCAAACTACCTGGACCTGGCCGCTGAGCTTGCGGGCAACAAGTCCACGAAATTCTTCTTTACTCGCAAGGACCAGACGAGCGTCTATGCTACGCGCGATGTGGCCTACCACAAGTGGAAGGCAGAACAGGTCGGCGCCGACGGGCATCTGCTGAACATCCTCGGCGAAGATCATCGTCTGCAAAGCTTGCAGGTGTCCATCGCCTTGGAGGAACTCGGGCACCGACGGCCGGACGTGGTCTTCTACGCGTTTGTCAGCCTCCCGGAAGGCAAGATGAGCACCCGCGCCAATCGGGTCGTCTTCTTGGACGATCTACTGGACGAAGCCAAAGAGCGGGCCGCTGCCGCTGTGGCTGAAAAAAGGCCCGACCTGGGGGGCGACGCGATGGAACACATCGCTGAAGCCGTCGCGGTGGCGGCCATCCGATTCAACATCGCCAAGGTCCAACCGGAAAAGCCGATCAGCTTCCGCTGGGAAGATGCACTCGACTTCGAAGGCGATTCGGCGCCCTACCTGATGTACGCCCATGCGCGAGCGGCCAGTCTCCTACGCAAGGCCCACGAGGCGGGAATGCGCCCACGACTTGGCGCCCTGGGCCCCGGTGAACAGGCGCTCGCTGCGGTCATTGCCCGCTTCGCGCCCACAGCACAAGATGCGGCCGATACAGCCTCCCCGCACCGTTTCTGCGCCTACGCCGTCGAGCTTGCCGGGGCATTCAACGACTACTACCGTGACCACCCCGTCCTGACCGCCGAAGGTGATGCGGGGCCGACCCGATTGGCGGTGGTCGACGCGGCGGCCAAGGCCTTGCGTGCAGCCCACGACGCCCTTGGCCTGCCTGTGCTTGAGGAAATGTAAGGCCACAATCATTATCGAGCCGAGCGCCTCCAAGCCACTATGAAGTGGTCCATCGCGATCCTCTTGACGCTCACCGTGTTCGCCGGCTGCATCGAAAGCGGGGACCCCGTCGATGACACGGATCCCCAGCCACCGGAGGCTCCCTACCGGCGCCCTGTGATGCCCGAGGACCCGATGCCGGAAGGGCCCGGCCATGACCATACGGATCCTGGCCAACACAAGTTCCTATGGAACTATGAATTCGGATCCAGGGACCCGTTGATGCAGAACCAGGCCCAGATCGCCGGTCTGCATGCACTGGACCTGCAAGCAGATCACCTGTTCGGTGCAATCTACGGTGCCAACACGGTCAGCGTCAACGGCGGCCTGGCCATCTGGGACCTCGTCGACCCGGCCAGTCCGTCCCTCGTCGGTCAGGTCAACATCCCCGGCGCCATCGGGGGCGACCGCAGTCTCGAAGTCACGCCTGATGGAGCGTTCGCGGTCATGGGAGCCGAGCGCGTCAGTTGCTTTGGGCAGGTCAACCCGGTCCCCCTCAACGTCTACCTCTTCGACACACGCGACAAGACGCGCCCCCTCGTGGCGGACGTGGTGACGGTCGCCGGCCCCAGCGCCGGTAGTCCGGACCGTTTGTCGCCGAGCCAAGCAGCGATCTTCGGCGAACACAGCATCGCCGTGCATCGCATCGATGGCACCGACTATGCCTTCGTGCATGGCAAGATCTTCGAGATCGCCCGGGACGAGGTCACTGGCGCCCGTCTGGTCGACACGGGCCAGGCGATCAATGTCGGCCACGACCTCTACCTGAGGGACACACCGTGGGGGGGCGTCTGGGCGCTGACCGCCAATGGCGGCGGAGGTCTGCAGATCTTTGACGTCAGTGATCCCCTGAATCCGCTGGAGATCGGCAACTGGGACCTGCCTGAACGTGCAAGCCTGGACGAGGAGTACTACTTCCACACCGCAGACGTCGGCTTCTTCGACGACCAGATCATCGTCATTGTCAGCAGCGAGGATTGGCTTGATTGGCCCAGCCCCATGTGGATCTTGGACGCCACGCCCCTGCAGGGCTTCGTCGACGGCGAGCCGTTCCTCCTCGACTGGATCGGCACCTGGCAGAACCCCGGCAACCACACCGCCCTGGGCACCAGCTTCAGCCTGCACAATCCGCGATTCCACGCGGATGGCATCCTGACCCTGAGCAGCTATCATGGGGGCCTCTGGCAGTTGGATTTCCGGCGTGCCGAGCAGCGAGCAACGCCCCATGAGATCGCGTACGTCGCCTTTGCAAGCGGAGATCAGACGCTGGCCCAAGACCCCGTCCACCAGACCATCGAGTCGACCTTGTGTCAATTGGGTCTTACCCTCGACGCACCGACCTACATGGACGTCGAGCGGGGACCGCAGGGACACCTGTACGCAGCGGACGTCTACATGGGGCTCTATGCCTTCGCGCCCGCGGCCGGGCACCCGGTCTACGGCACAGGCGACAGCGACAACGCCTAAACGCGGCGCCGCGCATCGAAGCCCATGCGCATGTGGTGGGCCCTTGGGCTTCTCCTGTTGGCCGGCTGCTTCGAAGACAATGGGACCCAGGATCCGAGTGACGATGATGTCCCCGTGGTCCCGCGGATCATCATGCCGGACCTGGACCCCATTCCTGTCGGCCACGATCATGCAGACCCCGCGCTTCACAAGTTCCTATGGAACTACGAGGCACGTGCACACGACCCGCTGCTCCAGAACGACTTCGACACGGCGGGGCTGCATGCCTTGGATCGGGTCGGAGACCGACTGTTCGGGGCCGTATACGGCGCACACACGGTGAGCATCAACGGCGGCATGGTGGTCTGGGACATCAGCGACGCCGCGGCGCCGGTCCAACTTGGCAGTTGGTACATCCCCGGCGATGTGGGCGGTGACCGCAGCATCGAAGCCACGGACGACGGGCAATACGTCGTGCTGGGCACGGAGACCCAGAGCTGTGCCGGGCACCTGAATCCGCTGGGGGCCTTGTCCGCCTACCTGCTGGATGTCAGTGACCCCAGCAACATCCTGGTCGCGGACGTGCTGACCACCGCGGGGGGCCGCGGCAGCCCTGGCGAGGGGACCTCAAGTGTCCATAGTGTCGCCGTACACCACATCAACGGAGACGACTATGCCATCCTCTTCGGGGACGTATACAAGATCGACCGCAACGAAATGGGCGCTCAGTTCGTCCGGGTCGGGTTCGACATCCCCACCAGCCATGACCACTACATCCGGGACACGCCGTGGGGCGCCACCTGGGTCTTGACGACCACCGCCCCGGGGCTCTCCATCTACGACATCAGCGACCCGTTCAACCCGACCCTGGTCGGCCAATGGGAGATCGACCGCTTCGCAGACGGCGCAGACAGTCACTACACGCATACGGCCGATGTGGCCTTCCTGGAAGACCAGATCGTCATCGTGGTCACCGCGGAGGATTGGAACGACCACGTCAGTCCCATGTGGATCATCGACGGCGAACCCCTGCGCAACGGCGCGACGGAGCTTGCCCTCGAGACCCTAGGCTGGTGGTGGAATCCATCCGATGTCCACAGTGACGGGCTGCGATTCAGCCTCCATAACCCGCGCTTCAGTGACGACGGCATCTTCACGATCGCCAGCTACCACGCGGGCCTTTGGCAGCTGGACCTACGAAGTGGTTGGGAAGACCCACAAGAGATCGCCTACGCCGTCTACGCGGATGGTGATCCCACCGACTTCAAGGACCCGGTCCAAGAGGAGCGCACATGCAGCTTCATCCAATTGCCCCTTGACGCACCGACGTTCTTTGACGTGGAGCTTGGGGACGGGGGCGTCCTCTATGCGGCCGACCCATGGATGGGGCTGTACACGTTCTCGCCGACCGCGGACCACCCCATCTACGGGTCCAGGTAGTAACTGGGCCGGTCGGTGATGATGCCGTCGACCTCGCCTGCCAAGGCGTCCCAGTCGAGCGGGTCGTTGACGGTCCAAGCGAAAACCAGTACCCCGTGCGCGGTCGCCTCTTCGCGCAGGCCGGGCACGATGGCCGTGTGGTTGATCAGTAGGTATCCGGCGCCCAAGGCGACGGTGCGTTCCAGCGTCTCTCCGGCCAAGAGGGTCCCGTTGCCGATGTAGGCGCAGCGGAGGCCCGCATCCACGCAGTGGCGTACCGTGGCTTGCCGGAAAGCCGCCACGACCACGCGGTCCTCCCAAGGGGAGCCGATCAAGAGGTCTGCCAACGCCTCACGGGTCGCCGGCGCCCGGTCCTTTGGGGCTTTGACGTCGAGAATGACCTGCAGGTCGCGCAATTGGGCCTGCTGCAGGGCCGCACTCAACGTGGGGATGCGGCTTGAGGCGAAGGAGGGGTGGAACCAGCTGCCCACATCCAGGTCTCGCAGCATCGGCCAGGTCGCATTGGCCACCACCAGGTCGGTCGGCGCGACACGTCCCGTGGCGGCATCGTGCGTGATCACAAGCCGCCCGTCGCGGGTGAGCCTGACATCCAATTCGACCCAGTCGGCACCAAGCCAGGCCGCCTTGTCGATGGCTGCAAGCGTGTTCTCGGGCGCATAGAAGCTGGCCCCCCGATGGGCCACCACGGCCGTATCGGCGGGCCGCAGGGTGATGGTCTCACCGGGTTCGCCGCGCGTCATGTGGTAGCCGGGGGCGTCGGCTCCGACGGCCAGCACCCTGCCTTCGAACGGGATGTGGAAGCGCCCATCGGTCCCGGTCACCGTCCGCGTGTCAGCGCGCCCCTGGGCATACGACAGGCCGTTGTTGAGGGGCTCTCGCAGATCGACCACATGCAGCCAGACGCTCGCCCCCACCACCGGCCTGCCTCCTCCATCTACGACCAGTCCCGTCACCCCGCGCACTTCGTCGACATCCTCTTGGGGGAACCGATCCTCAGGGGACGGCGCCTCGATGTCTTGCCATGGCACCGGTGCACTTTGGAACTGAAGGCACCCCGCCAGAAGCAACACGGCAAGCCAACGCACGCGATGAAATCGCCCAGATGGCAGATGAGGTTTGCTCAGAAATCGAACAGGCTCTGCTGCTTGGCCGCGTTGGCCGCCAGGTCGAACCGGCGCAGCGCGCCGTCCACCCGGTCTTGGCTGAAACCGCGCTCCTCGACCATGAACTGCTGCACCAGGGCCGGGTCGGCACTCGGCTTGCTCAGATCGACGTCGACGTGGTCAGGTTCCAGGAAGATCTTGCGGATCGTTTCCCGGTCCATCAACGCCTCGTGCTGCTCCAAGATGGCGCGCTCCACGGCCTTCTCGGCGCTACCGGGATCGTCGGCGAGGCGGTCGAGCAGCGGCTCCAGGCCACCTTCGGTCTTGACCAAGGCGATCGCTTTCTTGGGTCCGATGCCCTTGATGCCTGGATTGAAGTCGGTGCCTACCAAGAGGGCCGCATCGATCAGTTGTTCGCGGCTCAAGGCGCTGGCGTCGAGGCTTGCCTGCAACTCGATGCGCTCCGGTCGGACTTCGACCCAGACTTGCTTACCCGGCAGTTTCCGTCGACCCGTCACAGTGACGTTGCGGAACATCACGGGAGCGCCGAAAAGGAGCGCATCAAAATCCTGGGACCCCACGCCGTCTACTTGCCCTGCCGCGCACATCCACGCCGCCTGCCCTTCTCCTTCTCCGGGGGCCTCGACCACGGGGACACCCAAGGCACGGAGCAGCGTCTTGGCCTCTTCGGCCATGTCCGACGTCATGCGGCTGGTCTGTTGTGCCTTGCTGAACGCTTTCTCCTGGTCCCCTTCGGCCAATGCCTCCTCGTACTGGGCCTGGGCAGCTTCGCGCCGCTGACCCCGAGCAGCCAAGGTCTCCCGTTTCAGGAAATGGGGTTCGCCGTCGAACACGAAGACCGGTTTGATGCCCGCCTCGACCAGGTTGGCGGTCCGATACAGACACCCCGCCAAGTGGCTGGTGATGCGGCCTTTTGCATCCTTGAGGGGGGTTCCGTCCGGTTGCCGGATGTTGGATAGGAACTGGTAGAGGATGTTCCAGGCGTCAAATGCGATCCGTTGTCCTGACAAGGCCTGCAACGTCGTCGGTTGCTTGACCACCACGTCGCCGAGGTCGATGCCCACGGCCACGCCAACCGCACCGCACGGATGAAACCTGCCTTGCAAACGGCTAAGTCCCTTGGAGAATCAAGCGGGGCGTGGACTTCGGGGCCTGGACGCTGTTGCCACCCGCCATTGCCATCCTTTTCGCGATGCTGACCCGGAAAGTGTACCAGGCCTTGATCCTGGGCATCTTTGTAGCCGGCGTCATGGTCGCGGGGCACCAGGCCTTCGTGACGCAAGGCGAAAACTGGTTCGTCGGATCCGCAGCGGCCATCGGCGGCGGCTTCATGCAGATGGTCGAATGGATCGTCGAAGGCATCGCCGACCCGTTCCATGCCGCAGTGGTCGCATTCACCCTGTTCTTGGGTGCCTTGGTCGCCATCATGCAGCGAAGTGGTGGCGTGCACGGCTTCGGCAACGCGGCGCTCAGGGTCGCCGATACGCGGCGCAAGGGCCAATTCGCCACGGCAGGCATCGGGGCTGCTTTCCTCGCCATCGACGACTACTTCCACGTCATCGCTGCGGGGACCGTGTTCCGGCCGCTCACCGATAAGCTACGAATCAGCCGGGAAAAGCTCGCCTACCTGATCGACTCGACCGCGGCGCCCATGGTGATCTTGATCCCCATCAGCACCTGGGCGGGGTACATCATCGGCGAGATCCGCAAGGCGAGTGACCAGTTCGAGCTGGGACTCAGTCCGTTCGGCACCTTCGCCGAAGGCATTCCGTTCAACTTCTACGCGATCCTGACGGTCTTGTTCGTTTTCGCGATCGCCCTGACACGCATGGAATTCGGCCCGATGAAGAAGGCCGAGCAGCGGGCGGTGCAGGAAGGCAAGCTTCTCGCAGACGGTGCCAAACCCTTGGTCAGCAAGGAATTGACCGAGATGGAGATGGCGCCGAGCGCGAGGCCGCGGGCCATCAACCTGGCGCTTCCTGTGTTGTTCTTGCTGGTCACCGCGGTCCTGATGCTGTACGCCACCGGTCACACCGAAGGCGCCGACTTCAAGGACAGCATCTACAACGCGTCGGCCGAGCTGAGCCTGGCCATCGCGACCTTCCTGACGCTCTTGTTCGCCATGGTGCTGTACAGCTTTCAGCGCAT
>JBFKXH010000067.1:0-7596 GCA_041638175.1 Thermoplasmatota archaeon | reverse complement strand
TTCTTCGGCCAGCATGGTGAAGATGTTGATGATCAGCAACAGACCGGTGATGATGCTCAGGCTGCCCGCGAAGATCATCAGGCTGGTCATCAGTTCGCCGGCGTCTTCGGCGACCTGAAGGAAATCCTGTTTGACGTTCTTGGCCTCCAGATGCTGGATGCTCGCCACGTCCGGGTTGTCCTGCTGGATGTCTCCAAGCGCACGCTCGATGATGGCCATGCCCCGGGCCGCCGCGCTGGCGCTCTGGACCTCCCCGCCGGGGTTGCTGAATTTCAGGTAGTTGACCTGGCCTTCGCGGTCCAGCAAGGTTTGCGCCGTGTCGATGTGCACGAAGGCGGTGGGTCCGAGGTCGAATTGGTGGCCGCGTCCGCCGTTGGTGATGCCGACCACGCGCAGGTCTGCTTCTTTTGGTTCACCGAACAGGTCCGTATCGACCAGGTCCTCGAAACCGCTCGTGTCCAGGTCTGCCAACGCTTGCCCACGTTCGCGCAGTTCCTCGATATCATACACCGGCTCAAGGGAGACCGCGGCCAATCCGTAGGGGGTCTGGGTGCTGACCAGGCCGGTGATGCGGAGGCTCCATTCTCCGCCCGGCAGGACCGGGCCGAGCGGTGTTACGTTGAGCCACAGGGGGTTGGGCGTCGGCGGGCACAGACCATCGGGGGGGCAAGCTGTTGCCGGACCTTGACGCACTAGATGTTCGGTGCCCTCCGGATCGACAGCGGTCAGTTGCAGACGCGTGCCGTCCGGGCATTCGGTCTCGGGGGTGCCACAGAACAAGACCGCCGTGAACCGGATGCTCCCCTCTGGCACCTGGAACGCGTGCGTGGCGGTCACCGGGCTGACCAGGTTGACCGGTTGGGGGATAGGCAGCAGTTCGTCCGGGTCCAGGGAGGCGCCGATGAGTCCGCCAAAGACATCGAACGTAGGAAGGAGGGGATCCTGGGGGTCGGTGTAGCGCAGGTGGAGGGTGTCACCGACCCGGATCTCGAGCGCCTCGGCAAGCTCGTCGTTGACGATCACTTGGTCGCCGGTGATGTCGCCGCGCAAGGGGCCGTTCTTTGCCTCGAACGCGCCGAACGCCGCATCGGGGCCGGGGTCGAATCCGACCATGCTGATGCCCGGTTCAAACAGGTCGGTGCGCGGCGAATCAGCAGCAACACCCCAGATGATGTTGGGTGCGATGCCATCGAAGTAGTCGGCGTCCGGGGCGTCCCGGAAATCATCTACGACCTCTTCGGGGAAGAAGTAGAAGCCTTCCATGCGGACGGTCTCGTCCACGCCGCCGAGGGCATCATAGACGGCATCTCGGATCGCGCTGGTGGCCGATTGGCCGGCCACGAGGGCGGCAGAGATGATCGCCGTCCCGATCATCAGGCCGGCGATGACCGTGGCCGTCTGCTTGGGCCGGCGCACGGCATTGCGTGCGGCCATCCGGAACAGGATGGGTCGGCGCACGGCCATGATGGCGATGACCCCTGCGATGGCGAGCGCCAGGGCTACGAAGACCCAGCCGATCATGCGCGAGCGCGGGCCAGGGCGACCGACTTGCCAAGCCCCTTCTCGATGCTGCGGATCTTGCCCGACTCCATGTGGATGATGCGGTGGCAACTCCGGGCGATCGCCTCGTCGTGGGTGACGAGCACGTACGTCTGCCCGAGTTCCTTGTTGAGCTTGTGAAGAAGGTCAAGGATCTCTTGGCCGTTCTCCGTGTCCAGGTTGCCTGTCGGCTCGTCGGCCCAGACGATGGCCGGGTCGTTGACCAGGCTACGCGCGATGGTCACGCGCTGCTGTTGGCCCCCCGACAATTCCTTGGGGTGGTGGTCCAGGAAATCCTTGAGCCCGACTTGTTCCAGCGCCGCGGTTGCACGGCGCTTGGCGCCCTTGGGGTCGACGCCACTGACCAACAGCGGCAGTTCCACGTTCTCAAGAGCGGTCAGGACTGGAAGGAGATTGAAGGATTGGAAGACGAAACCCATGCGACGGCTGCGCAGGCGGGTCCGGTCGAGGTCCTTCATGTGCGCCAGATCCTTGCCTTCGATCAGGACCTGCCCGTCGGTGATGTCATCAAGGCCGCTCAAGCAATTCAGGAGCGTGGTCTTGCCGCAGCCGCTGGGTCCCATCACGGCGAGCATCTCGCCACGTTGCACGTCCAGGTCGATGCCCTTGAGGGCTTCCACTTTCAGTCGTCCGGTCTCGTACACCTTGCGAAGGCGGCGCGTCTGCACGATCGGGTCGTTGGCCACGACGGCGGACCGGGGGACGCAACAAAAGGCGTTGCGTCAATCGAGGGAGACCTTCAGGGGTGCGTGGTCACTCGGTTTTTCCGCGTGATCGCCGACCTTACGTTCCTCTCGATCGACGGTGACTCCGCTCAGTCGCTTGGCCACCGCAGCCGTGCCCAATGCCAGGTCGATACGCAGGCCGTGGTTCTGTCCGAAACCGCGACCACGGTAATCCCACCACGTGAACACTTGATCTTGCGTCGTCTGCCGATGCAGGTCGACCAGGCCCCAATCGCACAAGGCGCCTAGCCAGCCACGTTCCTCGGCGGTGTGGTGGATCGAGCCAGCCAGCCCCTCTGGGTCGTGGCTGTCTACGTCGGCGGGGGTGATGTTGAAGTCGCCCATCAGGAGCACTTCGTCGGATGGGTGGTGATGGCTGCGCAGGTGGTCTCCCAGGGCCTCGAACCAGGCA
Organism: Thermoplasmatota archaeon; assembly: GCA_041638175.1. Classification (GTDB taxonomy): domain Archaea; phylum Thermoplasmatota; class E2; order JACPAO01; family JAHFTW01; genus JBFKXH01. The sequence continues at coordinate 4,899 of JBFKXH010000067.1, read as the reverse complement.
CGCTTCTGCAGGAACGCAGGGTCTTGCGGGTGCTTTCCATTCACGCAGTAGAGGTCGTACACCCAGAGGTCGCCGAACCGTGCGGCCATGGCTCGCCGTTGCTCCGGCACCGGGTCGGCGTCGAATCCTCGCATCACTTCATCCGGTCTGTCACGGCTCAGGATGGCGACGCCGTTGTACGTTTTCTGTCCGTACGATTCGATGTGCCGGTCCAGGAACGCCAGTCGCGGAAACCCGCCATCCTCGACCTTGGTCTCTTGCAGCAACAGGACGTCCGGGTCATGGCGCTCCATGAAGGCCTGGGCCCGGTGGATGCGGGCTCGCAAGGAGTTGATGTTCCAACTGACCAGGTCCACGGAGGTCCGACCTGGTGGATGTTCATGGCCTTTGGCCCAGGAGTCCGTTGTTCCCTTGTCGGTCGCCCTATGACGACCGCGGGTGAACTTCCACCATGCGTTGGCCCGTCTGGGTCGCCATTCTACTTTGCGTACCGGTCGCCCTTGCCAAGGAGCCGACCTTGGATGCGGACGAGCAAGCATGGCTCGAGGCGCATGGGCCGATCCGCTACGCCCCCGATCCGTCCTATCCGCCGTTCGAGTGGTTGGATGAGGACGGCGCCCATGGCATCAACGTGGACTTCTTGGAACGGATGAGCCGTAATCTGGGCTTCGAATACGAAGTGGTCCGCTACGATTCGTGGGGTGAGGTCCTGGAAGCCAAGCAACGGGGCGAGGTCGACCTACTGGGCTCCCTGGCACGCAACCCCGAGCGCGAAACGTACCTGGATTTCATCGGTCCCTACGCACGCGTCGGTGAGGTGTTCTACGTCCGGTCGGACAGTCCGTTCATGAGCGAAGCCGACCTTGTCGGCGCGCAGATCGGCGTCATCAGCGGATACGCTGCTTCTACGTGGTTGGCGGAAAACCGCCCCGAACTGACCCTGGTCGAAGTGGCCGATATGGAAGAGGGCCTGAGCCGATTGTCGGTCGGGGAGCTGGACGCATTCTTCGAGAACATCCCTGTGGGAGGCTACGTGATCCGGGAACTTGCATTCAGCAACATCCGGATCTTGGGCTCGCCGCTCTATTATTCGGATGCCAATTGGGGTGTGACCAAGGACGAAGCCATCCTGCTGAGCATCATCGGCAAGGGCATGGAGAGCATCTCGGAAGGGGAGCAGACCCGGATCTTCGAATACTGGACTGGCTACGATCTGGGTGTGGCGACGGCGCGGGACCCCGGCTTGAGTGTGGCCGCGCAATTGCTGTTTGCAGGGATCGCCGTCGTCGCGGTCAGCGCCATCCTATGGGTCGTCGTCCTTCGCGGCGCGGTAGCACGTCGATCCACGCAAGTGGCCGAGGGTGAACGCGCCCTTGCGGAGACCACGGAGACCTTGCACGGTGAACAAGAGCGCCGCAGCCGTGCAGAAAAGGACGTGCAAGCACTCAACGAACGGCTGCAGCAGGAACTGGCCCATCGCGGGGACCAATTGGCAGGAGCCCTTGGGGAACTGGACGCGGTGTCATCGCGTCTTGCCCAAGAGATACGCGGGCCTTTGGAGGAGGCGGCCCGGGTCGCGAGGGCCCTCCACCAACAGAATGCAGGGGTCCTGGGCGTGTCGGGGCAAAAGCAGATGGATGCGTTGCGAAATCAGTTGGAAAAGGCCGAAGCGACCTTGGCCCGGCTCTTGGAATCGGTCGATCGAAAAGATCCGCTGTGACGCGACCGATGCGCGGCGTCGGCTCCGTTCAGCTCGCAGTGACCTGTTGCGCCGCTTGCCGCGCGGCTTCGCGGACTGCATCCACGTCCATCGTCATGGGCCGGCCACGGTGCATCAACAACTGGCCCTGCACGACGGTCGTGGTGACATCCCGACCGCTCGTGGCGTAGACCAGGGAACTGACCACATCATGGACCGGGACCAGCTGCGTGCGTCGGAAGTCGACCATGCAAAGGTCGGCCGTGGCACCCTCCTGGATGCGCCCCAGATCTGGCCGGTGCAAGGCATCCGCGCCGTCGCGCGTCGCCATGTCCAGCACCCGCTGCGCGGGCAAGACCGTCGGGTCCCAGCGATGCTGCTTCTGCACCAGGGCAGCGAACTTCATGGTCTCGAACATGTCCGTGCCGTTGTTGCTGGCCGCGCCATCCGTGCCAAGGCCGACACAGGCACCGCATGCATGGAGTTCCGGAATCGGCGCGACGCCTCCGGTCGCGAGTTTCAGGTTGCTGACCGGACAATGGGCAACACTTGCCTTGGCATCCGCGATGTCCTTGGCCTCCTGTTTGGTGATCCAACCGCAATGAGCCAGCACCGCATTGGCCCCCAAGGCACCGGTCTCCTTGAGGACCTGCACGGGCCGGGCCCCCGCTTTTGCTTCCACGTCGTACACTTCCGTGCGGGTCTCACTGCAGTGGGTGTGCATGGGCACCTCGTATTGCGTGGCGATGCGGGCGGCTTCTTCGTACGTGTCCCGGCTGCACGTGTACGTCCCATGCGGGCTCGGGCAATGGGTGATGAGGGGATCGTTCTTGGTGTCCTTGATCGACTGCTCGATCAGTTTCAACTTGGGATTGGGTTCCCCTTCCGGGGTATCGAAGTCGACCATCCCTTCCCCGCACCAGCCACGCAGCCCGGCTTGCCGGCACGAATCCGCGATGACCTCTGCCTCCATCCAGTACATGTCCAGGTAACTGGTGACGCCGTTCTGGATCATCTCCAAGTGGCCCAGGTCCGCACCGGCGCGCATGGTCCCCTTCGTGAGTCTTGCCTCCGCAGGCCAGATGCGCGTCTCGAGCCAGTCCTCGAGGCTCATGTCGTCGCCGTAACCACGGAACAAGCCCATGGGGACATGGGTGTGCAGGTTGATGAGCCCTGGCAGCACGACCTGCCCGGTGCCGTCGACCGTATAGTCCGCCTCCGGTGCCTTGCCCCCCACTTGGACGATGCGATGGTCCTCCACGTACAGGTCGCCCTGCACGATGGATCGCTTGTCATCCTGGGTGACGATGGTGGCGTTCTTGATGGCCAGGCTCACGCTGTTGCCAACGTTGCCGGCTGTAAAGCGTTAGGCCGCGCCGTCGTCTTGTTGCCACGCTGCGATGGTGTTGCCACCCGGGATGCCGATCCACGCCATCCAGCCCTGGCCCGGCACCGCCGTCTTGGGCAAGAACACCTGGGCGCCCGCATCGGTCGCTGCCTGGATCGTTGCATCAAGGTCTTCCACGTTGAAGTACGGCGTCTGGCTGGGCCCCGGCTCCTGGGGCATCACTGGCCGGACGCCGCAACTGGGTTGGCCTTCCGTGTAGGCCATATGGTACGGAGCGCCGCCCGGCCCGGGCGTCGTTTCAAATTGCAGGCCGAACACCGTGCGCAGGAAGTCCGTCGTCGCTTCGGGGTCCGATGTGCCGAGTTCCGTGTGGGCGATGGCACCGAACCATGGGTCGGGAGTCTGTGTGGTCTGGGTCATGGGAATCAATCCGGCGGCGTATCGAGGTCGCTGGAATATACGACTTCCCAACAAAGAGCGCGGTGAAACTATCTATTCTCGCGGCGATGGGACTCCATGGCCTGGTACGACGGTGAAAAAGCACGGGAATTCGGACCGGTCCAAGCGTATATCGACGACCTCGACGAGCCACAACGCAGCATCTGTCAAGCGGTCCGCGAACGGGTCAAACAGGACCCCGCCGTGGTCGAAGGCATCGCCTGGGGGGTCCCGTTCTACTTCCGACACGGGCCCCTATGCTACACCTCCGCCGCCAGACGGCACGTCACCGTCGGCTTCGCCCGCGGCATGGAGATCGACGACCCGACCGGCCAATTGCGTGGCACCGGCAAGAGCCCCATCGCCAAAGCTGTGGTCAAGAAGGACCTGCCCGCCGAGTTCGAGGATTGGCTCCAACAGGCCTTTGCTTTGGACGAAGTAGGCGACTAGATCGCTGCGACGACCCGCTCCAAGCGCGCCGCTGCCTCGATGCCCACCGCATGCACCGTCTCATCTGGGATCAGACTGAGCGCCGCCTTCGGTTGCATCGCACTGATCACCGTCTTGCCGCCCTGGACGTAGACACAGACATTGCAAGGCAACAACACGCCCAGATCCGGCACAGCGCCAAGGGCCTCCCAAGCAAGGGGCGGCGCACAGGCACCAAGGATCACGTACGGATCCATGTCATGGCCCAACTTCTCCTTCATCTTGGCTTGGATGTCGATGGTCGTCAAGACCCCGAAGCCTTCCTTGGCTAGTTCCTCCGTCGCACGCTCGATGGCTTCGGCGTGCGGCAGGTCGACGGTGCGCTTGATGGCGATCTTCATGGGCGGTGGATGGCGGGCGAGCTTAGGAGGGTTTGTTTGGGGGTGGTCCGCCAACAGATCTATGATCCAGGAAATGGACTCTAGGCTGTGGTAGGCGTTAACTCGGCTGACCTTGCTTCACTGATTCCTTCAGTTGATGATCTCTATGGTCCAACACTCATTGCCCTCAAGGATTTGGGGGGATCAGGCTCAAACGAAGAAATCACGGAGCGCGTGGCCGAGCTGCTCAACCTACCACCAGAGATTGTGGATTATTCGCACCTAGGCTCGCATACGCAGACGGCCCTCGCGTACCGGGTTGCCTGGGCAAGGACGTACCTAAAGAAATGCGGGCTCATCGAGAATTCGAGGCGCGGAGTATGGGCCGTCACGAGCTTGGGCCGGGCGACAGAAAACATTGACCCGAAGGAGATTCGCCGCATCGTTCGAACCCAGACGACGGGCGAATCCAATTCACCGGAGACCGCACAGTCGGAACCGGATGAACCCGTGGACTGGCGAGAAGATTTGGTTGATGTCATGCAAGACATGGACCCCTCGTCCTTCGAGCGATTGTGCCAGCGGGTGCTTCGAGAATCCGGTTT
>JBFKXH010000066.1:0-7645 GCA_041638175.1 Thermoplasmatota archaeon | reverse complement strand
GGATCTCGACCGGTGGCCGTATCCATGGCAACAATACGCGGAGGGCCCGTGATCCTCAATCGCATCGGTGGACAGCAGGTGCCCGCGATCGGCGGAGCCACCTTGGATGACGTGGATCCGTCCCGGGGCACCCCATGGACGACCATTCCCGATTCGGGCGCCCAGGACATCGACGCCGCCGTCAAGGCGGCCGCCCAGGCCCAGCCGGCGTGGGCCGCACGGTCGGTCGCCGAACGATGCGATATCCTGGACGCCATCGCCGATGCCATCGAGGGCGAGCTGGATGCGCTGGCCCGATTAGAGGTCCAGGACACGGGCAAACCGATCACCTTGGCGACCACCACCGACATTCCCCGTGCCGTCGCCAACTTCCGCTTCTTTGCAGATCTTGCCCGCAACGAGGTCGCGGAACGGCACGGCATGGACACGCACGAGAACCTCACCCATCGGGCACCCATCGGTGTGGTCGGCCTGATCACTCCATGGAATCTTCCGCTCTACTTGCTAAGCTGGAAGATGGCCCCCGCCCTGGCCATGGGCAACGCCGTCGTCGCCAAGCCGAGCGAGATCACGCCCGCGACCGCCGATGCCCTTGGACGCATCATGGAAGCCGCCGGCCTGCCGCCGGGCGTCTGCAACATCGTGCACGGCCGTGGCCAGACCGCAGGGGATGCGCTGGTCAAGCACCCCGGCGTCGGCGCCATCAGTTTCACGGGCGGGACCGCCACGGGCCGGTCGGTCGCCGCTGCTGCGGCCCCTATGTTCAAGAAGATCAGCTTGGAACTGGGCGGCAAGAACCCTGGCATCGTGTTCGCTGATGCAGACTTGGACGTGGCTGTCCCCGGCATCGCGCGCGCCGCCTTCACGAACCAAGGCCAGGTCTGTCTTTGTAGCAGCCGCATCTTGGTCGAGGACGCCATCTACGACACATTCCGGGAGCGTCTCCTTGCCGAGATCGCGACCTGGATCCACGGTGACCCCCAGGACCCGGAAAGCCGGCTTGGGACCCTTGTCAGCCAAGACCACCTGGAGAAGGTCGACCGGTATGTCCAGCAGGCACGACAGGATGGGGCGACGGTGCTGTGTGGTGGGCGGCCTGGCGTGGCCACCGCCCGGGGCATCAAGGAGATGGCCGGAGCCTTTTACCCGATCACGCTTGTGGAGGGAGTGGCCCAGGCCGACCCGATCGTGCAAGAGGAGGTGTTCGGCCCGGTCGCCACGTTGCAGCGCTTCGAGGGCGAAGCCGAGGCCTTGCACCTTGCCAATGACGTCCGCTACGGCTTGGCTGCTACTGTGTGGACCACGGACCCGGATCGTGCCCGCCGTGTCTCGGAATCGTTGCAGACCGGCATGGTGTGGGTCAACGACTGGCTCAAGCGCGATCTTCGCGTGCCCTTCGGAGGCATGAAGCAAAGCGGCGTCGGCCGTGAGGGCGGCTATCATTCCCTCGATTTCTTCTCAGAACTGCGCAACCTATGCCTGGAGAGACCATGAAAGGAAAGATCATCGCGGGCTGTTTGGCGCCGCACCCACCACACCTCGTCTACGCTGACAACCCTGACCAGAACGAGCCTGACTCGGAAGGAGGCTGGGAACCGGTCCGGTGGGGGTACGAACGACTGCAGCACAGCCTCGATCGACCCGGCCGCGACTACGACGTGATCTTGGTGCACAGCCCCCATTGGCGCACCCACGTCGGCCACCATTTCCTTGGCGTGCCTCGATTTGAGAATCTCAGCGTCGACCCGATCTTCCCCAACTTGTTCCGCTACCAATGCAGCATGGATGTTGATGTGGACCTGGCTCAGGACATCCACGACCGCGCCGCCGACAAGGGCCTGGTGACCAAGATGATGCGCAACCCCGATTTCCGCGTCGACTACGGGACCATCGCCGCGTGCCATCTGGTCAATCCGGCCTGGGACAAGCCCATCGTCGGCATCAGCAGCAATGGAAGCTACCGCGACTACTCCAACGAAGTCGGCCAAGAACAACAACGGGCGCTCGGGGAAGCGACGCGAGAGGCGGTCGAGGCAAGCGGCAAACGCGCCCTCTTGCTGGCAAGCAACAGCATCAGCCACCGGCATTTCGTGCGTGAACCGGCGGTCCCCGAGGACATGTCGGCCGAGCACATCTACCACCATGGCCAATACCAATGGGACCTGCATGCGATCCGCTTGATGCGGGACGGCAAAGCAAAGCAACTCTTTGACGAGATGCCGGACCTCATCGACAATGCCACCAGCGAGGCCGATGCCGGGTGTCTGAGTTGGCTGCTGGCGGCCATGGATTATCCAGATTATCCGGCCGAACTGCACGGCTACGGCACGGTCATCGGGACCGGCAATGCGGTCATGGAATGGGACCCGGATCCTGACACGAGGCGCGTCACGCCCCGGAGGCGCACATGACCATCGTCGCAGGCTTCGTCGTGCCGGGCCAACCTCACCCGCTGCTGTGCCCTGAGGCCAACCCGGGCTACCAACGCCTGGCCGACGCCTACGCCGACGTGCGCCGACGCATCGAGGCGATCGACCCAGACCTGATCCTGCTGTATTCGACGCAATGGATCAGCATCATCGGGCACCAGGTCCAGGCGGACCCTGAGCCGACCTGGACCCACGTGGATCCCGAATGGCATGAACTGGGAAGCATCCCGTACAAGTTCCGCATCGACCCGGGATTCGCTGACCACTACGTAGCGCGCGGCCGTGACCGGGGATTGGAGATGCGCAGCGTCGCCTACCACGGGTTCCCCATGGACACGGGGACCGTCGTCGCCTTGCAGCTCCTGAACCCGGACAACGCGATTCCGGCAAGCGTCATCAGTTGCAACATGTACGCAGACCGCCAGGAGACCCTGGTGCTCGGCAAAGCGGCAGCCGATGCCGCCCGGCAAGCGGGTAAGCGCGTCGTGGCGATCGCCGTCACAGGCTTGTCGACGCGGATGCACGCAGAGGTGGTCCCCTTCGAAGATGACCACATCCACAGCCTGAAGGATGATGAGTGGAACCGCAAGTACCTGGAATTCTTGGCCGAAGGCCGCTTGGAGGATGCAAGCCAACTGGCGCGCGAATTCAGTCGCCAAGCAGGCGGGGACCAGAAGATGAAGGCGATCTGGTGGCTCGCTGCGGCCATGGGCCAGAACAACAATTACGAGGGCGACCTCTTGGCCTACGAGCCCGTCTACGGAACGGGGGCGGCCGTGGTCGCCTTGACCCCGACCACCAAGGCGGCTGCGGAGGCAGAGTTCGACGAGGACGATGCGGAGGTCTACCAAGGCGACCGCAACGTGCTTGGTGGGATCAACCGGTTCGAGGCAGGCACGACCACGCGCCAAGTGATGCGTGAAAGCGACAGCGGCATCGTCCAGGCGACCGCCGCACCGGAACCTGTGGGCGCCTACCCGCACGCACGCCGCGTCGGGGACATGTTGTACTTGAGCGGCCTCGGCCCACGGGACCCGACCGACAACAGCGTCCCCGGTGGGCCGGTCTGGGATGACGCGGGGACACGCCAGGAATACGACATCCACGCGCAGACGGAAGCGGTCATCGCCAACATGAAGACGGTCCTGGCCGCCAGTGGAGCCACCATTGATGACGTGGTCGACTGTACGTGCTACCTCATCGACATGGCCCGGGATTTTGTGGGCTTCAACGAGGTCTATGCCAAGCACTTTGGCGATGTACAAGCGACGCGGACCACGCTGGAGATCAATCGCCTCCCGACGCCCATCGCCGTGGAGTTCAAGGTCATCGCGAGGCTGCCATGACCCTCATCGACATCTCGCCGCCGATCCGGCCGGGCATCCAGAATTGGCCCGGCGACACGCCCTATCAGGCGCGCAAGCTCTCCACGTTCGACGACGGGCACCTGGATCTGGGAACGATCGAGACGAGTGTCCATGTCGGTGCCCACACGGATGCGCCCATGCACTACCACCCCTCCGGAGAGGATGTGGCCTCCGTGCCGCTCGATGCGTACTACGGCCCCTGCCAGGTCGTCGAGGTCCGTGTCTCGCGTGGCCGCCGATTCGGCATCGACGATGTGGGTGGGTTGGAGGGCATCACGGCGCCGCGAGTGTTGTTCAAGACGGGCACATTCCCGGACCCCGACCAGTGGAACGAAGATTTTGCGGCGCCGGACCCAGCGCTCCTCGAAGCGCTCGGAAACCAAGGCGTGCGGCTGGTGGGCTTCGACACCCCAAGCACGGACCTCATGGCCTCCAAGGACCTGCCCGCCCATCGTGCGTTGCTGGCAAGCGGCATGATGAACCTGGAAGGACTCGTGCTGGACCACGTGGAGCCTGGCCACTACACGCTCCTTGCGCTGCCGCTCCGATTGGAGGGGATGGATGCAAGCCCGGTCCGCGCCGCCTTGGCACCGGCCGAAACACCCAACACGGCCCCGGCCATGGCGTCGGCATGAAGCACGCTCTGGTCCTTGGGGCCAGTCAGGGCATCGGCCGCGCCACCGCATTGCAGCTGGCCAAACACGGCCACGCGATCACTGTGGCCGCGCGCAACCAAGAAGGCCTCGAGACGGTGTGCAAGGTACTGCGACAAGCCGGCGCATCCGACGCGTGGCCCCTGGTCCTGGATCTCGATGATCGCGCGGCGGCGGTGGCGGCCGTCGACCGGCACATCGCCGAGACCAAGGCAGTGGACCTCCTGGTGCTCAACGCGGGCGGGCCGGCGGGCGGCAAGCTCCTTGACGCCCGCATCGAGGATTTCGAGGCGGCGTTCGGGCGCCACCTCTTCACGTTCCATGAGATCGTCCAGCGCCTGGTCCCCCACATGGCCCATGCAGGCTTTGGCCGCATCGTCTATGTCAGCAGCACCAGCGTCCGTGAACCGATCCCTGGCCTCGGGGTCAGCAACACCTTGCGCGCGGCGATGGCTGGCTGGGCCAAGACCTTGAGCCGGGAGCTGCCTCCTGGCGTGACCATCAACACGGTCCTGCCGGGCTTCACGGACACGGACCGGCTCACGAACTTGGCTGCCAGCCGCGGTGACGTGGACCAAGTGAAGGCGGGATGGGCGAGCGCCGCCCCGGAAGGACGGCTCGGTCGTCCCGAGGAGGTCGGCGCAGCCGTCGCATGGCTTTGCAGCGACGACGCTTCCTTCGTGCGCGGCATCTGCCTCCCGGTCGACGGCGGCAGGCTACACGGCATCTGACGGGCGCTTACAATTCAACGAAGACAGCCCCTTCCTCCACGAAGCAGGGGAAGGTCTCGAGAGTACCGGCCCATTCGTCGCCTGCGCGGGGGGACCCGTCCTGGCAGGAAAAATGGGCATCATGGATGGGGCAGACGATGCAGCCGTTCTCGATCGTGCCGTCCTGCAGGGGGCCGAACTTGTGCGGGCACAAGGCGTCGACCGCGCGCACGGAATCGCCACTGCGTACCAGGACGAGTGCTTTCATGCCTGCGCGCACGGCCGTCGGCGTGTCCTCTTCAAATGCCGACAACTGGCCCACCGAATACCGCTCCACGTGCGTCCCAGCTTGGTCGGGTTGATGACTCTTGCCGCTTACTGAAAGTGGGCTTGCCGTTTCTCGATGAAGGCCGCGACGCCCTCACGGAAGTCTGCCGTTCCCGCTGCAGCCGCGATCAGGCCGCGTTCTAGATCCAGTTGGGTGATGAAGTCATTGTGCTGCGTGGCTTCCAGCAAGCGCTTGGTCGACTCGCGGCTGTGCTTGGCCCAGTGGCCCCAGCGCTCCGCCCATGCCACGGCCGCGTCGATGAGCTCCCCCTCATCGACGATCTCGTCCAAGAGGCCACAGGCCAAGGCCTCGTGGGCGCCCATGATCTCATTCTCAAAGAAGAAGCGACGCGTCCGCTGCACGCCGATCAGCCTGGGCATGAGCCAGGTGCTGCCGCCGTCGGGGCTGACGCCGATGCCGAAGTAGCCGGCTGCAAAACGCGCACCCGCGGTCCCGATGCGTGCATCCGCGACGAGCGCGAGCCCGAGCCCTCCGCCAGCGGCGACGCCGTTCACAGCCGCGATCATGGGCTTGTCGCTACCATGGAGGTCGAACATCAATGGGTGCAGTTCGGCGGTGGCGTCAAGGACGAACTGGGTCGACGTCCCATCGGCGATGCTGGCGTGGAAGCGCCCCACGTCGGCGCCTGTGCTGAACGCTTTGCCCGAGCCCGTCAGCACCATGGCGCGTACGTTGTCGTCGCCGAGCAGTTTGGCGAACGTGCTGCGGATCTGCTGCAACGTCTCGGCATCGAAGCTGTTCATGCGCTCGGCGTTCTCGAACGTCACCACGGCCACGGTGCCCCGGTGCTCGACGGAAAGGGTCATGCGGTGGCCAAGGCGGCTGGCTGAAAACGCCTACGCCAATGCCACCAAGATCAGATAGCCACCGTACAAGCCGATGAGAAGGAACCCTTCCGTGCGCGTGATGTGGAAGCGGGTCGCCGCGAAGCGAAGCAGCAAGAGGGCGCCAAGGATCATCACGGGAGCATCCAGCCAGATACTCTGCGCGCCAGCCGGGATCGGCGCTACCATGCCCGAGACCCCGAGCACCATGAACAGGTTGAGTAGGTTGCTACCGACCGCGTTACCGACGGCCAGGTCGACGTGGCGGCGGAACGCTGCGACCAAGCTGGTGGCAAGCTCGGGGGCACTGGTCCCGAAGGCGACCAACGTCAACGCGATGATCCGGTCTGGCACGCCCAGTGTCGCTGCGATGGACGTTCCACCTCGCACGACCATGTCTCCGCCCAGCACCAACATGGCAACGCCGATGGAGACGGCAAGTAGGCTGTAGGCAAGGTCGCGCCGCCGCGCGATGTTCTCGATGGGCTGGTAATCACGGCCTCGGCGATGCTCATACAGGTTGTACAGGAACGGGATCACCATGGCGGCCAGCAGCAGCCCCTCCATTCGCGTCAGGATGCCATCCCACAGGAACATCCAAGCGAGCACGGACACGGCGGCCACAAGGGGTAGATCATGTCGGACGGTCTGTCTCGTCACGGCCAGCGGCGCCACCACGGCCGTGATCCCGAGCACGATGAGGGTGTTGAGGATGTTGCTTCCGAGCACGTTACCCAGGGCGACATCGCCGTTGCCGGTCGCGCTCGCGGTCACGGAGACCACCAATTCTGGTGCGCTGGTTCCCAGGGCCACGATGGTCAACCCGATCATCAGGCGCGACATGCCAAGGCGCCGAGCCAAGTCTGAGCCGCCCCGCACCAGGGCTTCCGCGCCGACCACCAAGAGGATCAACCCGGCGATGAAACGCATCACGTCGGGGAGCAACGCGTCTGCGACTCGGGGGGCCCTTGATAAGTGGGTCCGGTGCAAGGCACCGAGGGTCTCGTGGAAGCGCAGCAGTCACGCGTGCAGCGTCGGGGCCCGCAACGTGATCGCAAACGGATGACCGCGCCTCCATCGCCGGGCCTCTTCGGCGACCAGGGCCCCGCTTCGCCATGGCGACGCGCTTGGCTGAACGGACCCGCACCCTTCATAGGTCGAGGTTCCGTCGCGGCGCTTGTCATGCCCGTCACCAAGGTCCCCAAGTCCGAGGACTTCATGGAATGGTACAACGAAGTCGTCGAGCTCGCCGAGCTCACGGACAAGCGCTACCCGATCAAGGGCATGAACATCTGGCGCCCGTATGGCCAGCG
>JBFKXH010000065.1:0-7676 GCA_041638175.1 Thermoplasmatota archaeon | reverse complement strand
GGGACCCCCATGACGGCCAACCGTTCGGAGGCCGCACCCGGGAAGAGCCGTTGCAGCGGTTTGCCATCGCAGCCAGCAAAGATTCCGTGCCGTTGCTTCTGGTCGGCGACCCAGTTACTTTGTGATTGCAAAGCGCAACCGGGGTATAGGTTCGGCCACTACAGACCTTCATGGAACAACGCCTGCCGATCACGGGCATGACCTGTGCCAATTGCGTCCGGCATGTCCAGCACGCGCTGGAAAAGGTCGCCGGCGTTGAATCTGCGACCGTGAACCTGGCCACGGAGACCGCCGTCGTGCACGGGTCCGCAGATGCCAAGTTGCTGGCCAAGGCGGTCAAACAGGCCGGGTATGGCATCGCCACCACAGAGCTACACGACGACGCGGCCGTTCGTTGGCGCCAGTTCCTGCTGGCTGCCGCATTCACGGCGCCTCTGTTCGGCTACGTGATGATCTGGACGCTCTTGCCCGTGCCACGCCTTCCCCATGACTGGGAGCCATGGCTCGCCTGGGCGCTGGCGACCCCGGTCCAATTCATCTCCGGATGGACCTTCTACCACGGTGCTTGGATCAGTCTGCGCAACCGGGACGCGACCATGGATACGTTGGTCGCCCTCGGGTCCAGCGCCGCCTATGGCTTGAGCGTCTACGTGGTGCTGACGGGGGGCATGCTCCATGCGACCTACTTTGAGACCAGCGCGGTCATCATCACACTCATCGGCCTGGGAAAATTCCTCGAGGCGCGCGCCAAGCGCAGCAGCCAGGCCGCCGTCGCCCGACTCATGGAGCTGGGTGCCAAAGAAGCCATGCTCCTCGACGGTACGATGGTGCCCGTGGAAGCCTTGGCCGTCGGGGATGTGGTGCGGGTGCGTCCCGGCCAGAAGATCCCTCTCGATGGGACGGTCGTCGCCGGCCGGGCCCACGTGGATGAGTCGATGGTCACGGGAGAACCGATGGCCGTGGAGAAGACCGCGGGGGACCCTGTCGTTGGTGCGACCATTGCGGCCGGCGGGAGCCTGGATATCCGCATCGACCGCATCGGCGATGAGACCATGTTGGCCCAGATCGTGCATCTCGTCCAGGAGGCCAACAGCCGCCAGGCGCCGCTGCAACGCATCGCGGACACCGTCAGCCGCTACTTCGTGCCGGCAGTCCTGGTCGTAGCTGCCATCAGCACGGCCCTGTGGGCCACGGTCGGCCACCAATCCGGTACATTCGCCTTGCTGATCGGCGTGGCGGTGCTGGTCATCGCCTGTCCCTGCGCCATGGGCCTTGCGACCCCCACCGCCATCATGATGGGAACGGGGCTTGGCGCAAAGCACGGCATCCTCATCAAGGGAGGGGACGCCTTGGAGCATGTTCGGTCGGTGGACACGATCGTGGTCGACAAGACCGGCACCTTGACCGAAGGCAGACCGCGCGTCGTATCTGCCACGTTCGAGAGCGACCTTGATCCGGACTTCGTGATGGGGTGCGTCGCGGCCGCCGAAAGTCACAGCGAGCACCCCCTGGCCAAGGCGTTGGTCGGGCACTTTGGCAGCACCCCGCCGGTCGCCAAGGACTTCGCCCAGCATGAAGGGGGCATCAGTGCATGGGTCGATGGTGTGGACGTCTTGGTCGGAAGCGCCGCCTTCCTGGCCAGCCGCGGCATCCAAGCCACGGGGTCGATCGTCGCGGCCATGGATGGAGTCTGGGTGGCCGCATTCGAGGTCGACGACCCCGTGCGCCACACGACGCCGGCCGCCATCGACCGTCTGCGATCGCGCGGCCTTGACGTCCTCCTTCTGACGGGGGACAATGCAAGGAACGCTCAGCGCGTAAGTGAAGCGCTGGGCATCCGCTTCATCGCCGATGTCCAGCCGGCCGACAAGGCGGCGCAGATCCGCAGCCTGCAAGCGGCCGGGCGGAAGGTGGCGATGATCGGTGACGGGATCAATGACGCGCCCGCCTTGGCCCAAGCGGATGTTGGCATCGCCATGGGCACGGGCACGGACATCGCAAAGGAGACCGGAGACATCGTGCTGGTCCACGGCGACCTACAACGCGCCGTGGACGCCCTGGACCTATCAAGCTACACGGTCCGGAAGATCCATCAGAACCTGGGATGGGCCATGGGCTACAACACGGCATTGATCCCCCTGGCAGCCGGCGCGCTTTACCCGCTGACCGGCTGGTTGGTCAGTCCGATGCTCGCGGCACTCGCCATGGCATTCAGCAGCGTCTCGGTCGTCAGCAACAGTCTGCTGATGCGGTCCTGGCGGCCCGCCTAGAGCGCGCCGGCGGCCTGCGTGTCCCGGGCCATGGCGAAGGCATCATCGATCGCTGCTTCAAACGCGGCAAGGTCGGCGGCCATGGGGTCGTGTTGAGTCCATCCGAACATCTTGAACACGGCGCCTCGCGGCTCCGAGGCATTCGCTCCGGAGGCTTCCAGCGCTTTTTTTCCATCCGGAGACAAGCGCAATTCGACCTTGCCGGCGCAGTCGCCACCCCGGTGGATACGAAGGAATTGGTTGCAGCCGATGATGAAGCCCACGTGTTCCTTGCCGAATTCGAATTGCAGGTCGCCGAGCCCGATGGCGTGGGTCGCCAGCGCGTCCAGGGTCTCCAGGTGGTCTGGTGCCACGGGCGTCCTGGCGAGCAACTTCAACGGGCGGTCATCCACGCGGCGGCCAGGCCAAGTCTAGTTAATTCGCTTGATGGAACCATGTTGGTTATATTGGTTGGTCGTCGGCTTTCCTATCCATGAACGCCGCACCCCTTGTGTTCATCACGCTCGCCCTGGCTTCGGCCAGCGGTGCCGCCTTTGCAACGGACGTCGTCGACGACCTGTTGCCAAAGAACGGCGCCCCGTGCGTCGGTGGAAACGAAACCTGCATCACCCCGCCCGCTCTGCCCGAGCGCCCCGCACTCCCCGAACGGCCCGGGATCCCGGAGCGCCCCGGCGTCCCCGAACCTCCGCAGCCGCCGAGTGAACCACAAGGCAACGAGACCGGCAACGAGACCGAGCCGGAAGAGCCTGCAGAGCCGCAAGGCAACGAGACCCATGGTGGCTGCCCCGTCTACGGTCTGCAAGAAGACGGGTGCTCCTACATCGTGGACGAACAAGCCCCCGTTGCATTGCACGCCGGCGGCTTCTACGCATGGTCCGTGACGGAGAACACGGTGAGTCTCAAGATCGTCATCGAGACCGATGGCTTGGTCGGTTCGGATCTGTTTGCGAGCTACGGCACGTTCATGGAGCTGGTCGACGGCAATGGAGACGCGGTCGCGTCGTTCTCGGACACGGAACTACATCTTCTGGATGGCCAGTACTCGTTCGAACTCGAACTGGATGCCGCAGACCTTGTCCTCGGAGAGTGGTCGCTCTGGTTCGAAGACTGCTTCATGGCAGGCTCGTACAAGATCTTCATCGAAGCGCTCTGCGACTTCGACGAGTAGACCTGCTCCCTCTTCCTTTCTCCTATTGCGGTGTGTGACACCGGGCGGGCCGGTCCTGCCAAGGTTCGAGGACCATGGTCTCGTCACCATCGATGGCGAACGTGTCGATGCCGACCTGCTGGTGCAGGACGACGTGGAGCGGATTCTTGGGGTGCATGCCGTTCGACGACGCTTCACCCTACATAAGCGCAGACCGAACATATTCGGCAATGGGTGACAGGTTCATGCATGAATTTCGTCACTTGTTGACAAATAGGCGCTTTACTGAACATGTTAAGTCCCACGCCCGACCCATCAAGCCAGCCCTGCTTGGATCAGGGACGGCGACAACACCTCATCGACGGGCCGATCGTGGGTCTCCGTCGGCAGATCGACGACGACCTGCTCGTCAAAGCAGACCCCCAATGAGATCCCCCCTAGCTGCGGCAAGAGGCGATCATAATAGCCACCCCCCTGCCCCAGGCGACGGCCATCCTCCGTGAACGCCAACCCCGGGACGACCGCCACGTCCACCTCCATCGGCCCGACGAGCGGCGCCACCTCTGCCGGCTCGGGGATGCCGTACGCACCGGGCGCCAGCCCACCCCAATCACCCACCTCATGGAGCGTCAAGGATTCACCGTGCACCCGCGGGAACACCACGCGCTTGCCCATCCGAAACGCTGCGTTGGTGAACGAAACCACGCTGAGTTCATGGCCCACCCCCTTGTAGACCAAGATCGTCTGCGCTTGCCTGAGGGCCTCGTCACTCACCAGCGCAGCGTTGACGACATCCTCCTGCTGGGCACGCAGAGGCGGCCGCAGCGCCCCCAGCGTCGAACGCATCTGCTTTCGTAGCGCTGCTTTGTCCACGCGCAAGCGAGGGCCGCCCACCTCATGGGCCTTCTGGGCGCGACGTTTTCGCATTATGGCCCAGAATCATTTTACCGCCCGACGCTTGTTTTCATTCATGCGTCTGTGGCTTGCACTGTTTGCAGTCTTTTCTGCCGGGTGCTTTGGCCCAGACCTGGAGGGTTCCGTCAGCGTCGATGGCAACACCATCTACCTGACCCTTGAGAACCATGGCAAAAAGGACGTTCATCTTCTTCCGGAAGCCTGTCAGTTCGGCGCCCACTTTGAGATCTGGAAGGATGAGAAAAGGATCACCCGCCATGTGGCGGTCATGGCCGCGGGCGAGCCATGCACCGAAGCCGCAAGGGTCGATCTGCGACCCGGCGAATCGGTCACCACATTCTGGGTGTGGGCCGATGCCACGCCAGGAACGTACGAGGCACGGGTCGACTACTTCGACTGGGAAGCCAGCAGCGGCGGTACGACGCTCGGTTCGGGGGGCCAGGCCCGGGCCACCTTCACAATCTGAGCCGCACGCATCAAATAGCGGCCGTACCTCGCCGGGCCATGGGAGTCTCGGACTGGCTGACCAGTTACGATACAAACGACTTGTGCATCGCGACGGCTGCAAGCCACAGCTCGTTGCAGATCTTCCACGGCGCCAAGAAGGCGGGGTTCCGCACCATGGCGATCATCGCGGGGGACCGTGACCTGCGCTACTATGATGCCTACCCGGAGGCGAAGCCTGACACCATCCTGCGCCTGGACGATTACCATGAGCTCATTGACATGGCCGAGGAGCTGCGCAAGCAAAATGTCATTATCGTGCCGCATGGCAGCCTCATCGAATACATGGGGGCCCAGGATTTCACGCGGATCGAGGTGCCCGTCTACGGCAACCGCGAGGTGCTTGATTTTGAATCGGACCGCGACAAGGAGCGCCTCTGGCTGGAAGACGCCGGCATCACCATGCCCAAGGAGATCCAGGACCCGAAGGACATCGTCGAGCCGGTCATCGTGAAGTACCACGGCGCCAAGGGCGGCAAGGGATTCTTCATCGCGAAGAACTACCACGAGTACAAGCGGCAGATCCAGGAAGGAGAGCCCCACACGATCCAAGAATTCGTCATGGGGACCCGGTATTACCTGCACTATTTCCACAGCCGCTTGGACGACGACGGATTCCAGGTCGAAGGGCACGGCGGCCTCCAGATGCTCTCCATCGACCGGCGCGATGAATCCAACATCGACGAGTTGAACAGAATCGGCAGCATCAACGAACTGGCGGCCGTCGGCATCGACCCGCAGTTCGTCGTGACCGGCAACATCCCCATGGTCATCCGCGAAAGTCTGCTGCCCAAGGTCTTCCAGATGGGAGAAGGGGTCGTGAAGGAATCCTACGACCGCTTCGGTGGCCTATGGGGCCCCTTCTGCCTGGAGACCATCGTGACCCCGGATCTGGAATTCAAAGTGTTCGAAAT
The DNA here is from genome assembly GCA_041638175.1 of Thermoplasmatota archaeon. Classification (GTDB taxonomy): domain Archaea; phylum Thermoplasmatota; class E2; order JACPAO01; family JAHFTW01; genus JBFKXH01. The sequence goes on along the minus strand of JBFKXH010000065.1, from coordinate 1,926 downwards.
CAGCGCCCGCATCGTGGCGGGGACGAACCCGTTCATCCAAGGCAGCCCGTACAGCGAAATGATCGAACCGGGCCTCAGCACTGGCAAACGCATCGCCAAGGACATCCGCAAGGCTGCCGATTCAGGGCAGCTTGACGTGGTCTGCACCTGATCAGCGGTTCCTGCCGGCATACCGGCGCGCCACGAGCAAGGTCAGGAGGCCGAAGGCCAAGGCAGACGGAGCGGGCATCCAGTTCCGGGGCGCCGGGGGTTCATACTCCAGTTCTGCCAACGTCTCCACGCCGTCGACTTCGCAGTAGGAACCGAACCTGAATCTGAAGTCCGAGACCTGGCTGCCGCCCCGCCACCAATCTTTCTCGGTGACCACCTGAACGTATCCAGCCGGGTCGATCGCCACAGTGAAATTGGGTTGGGTGACGTCCGCCCGCGGGTCCACGTGGGCCAAGAAGCGGACCGGGCGGGCCGCGCCCTCGACGGTGCTGATGCCCCAGTCTAGCTGGAGCAACGTGGCCCAATATTCTGATTCCTCGCGATCGTCCGGTCTAGGGTCTTGGATGTACGCCGTGCCGCGCCATTGACCGCATGCATCAAACGCATCGGGCGACAAGGGCGGGAAGCCGGCCGTCCAGGTCACCGCCCCCGCCTCGATGGAGGCGCTCAGATTGGTCATCTGTGTCAGTGCGGAGGCGGAGCCTGCCGTGGTGATCGCTCCAGGGATGGCGGCCCCCGGTCGGACGCTGACCCCGTATTCGAGGGGCGCTTCGAAGAAGATCTGGGTCGTTCCGGTCGCCGAATCGGATTCGCCCGCGATCCAGCGGGCCGCGCCCTGGAACGAATCCATCGCGACGCCCCCCACGCTGCCGATCGGGATCCCTTCGATGATCGCCTTGGAGGGCGATCCGGGCTCCAGTCGACCCTCCCGGGGGTACCACTGTTCACCGCCCTTGGTCAGCCAGAATTCTTCATTACCCAGATCCACAAGCACGCCGAAGCGGCCCGCCTCGCGTCCAAACACATCGGTCGCGCCCCAAGAGACCTCCAAAAATCCATCCGCTGAAGGGCCCGGAACATACCCGATCTCGATGGTATACAGGCCGTCACGCGACACCAGCTCGGCGTCGACAAGGTCGGGGCCAAGGCCGCCATCCCCCTCGACGTCCTCGAACAGGACTTGTGCTGACACCGACGGCAAGAGCAGGACGGCAAGCCACACGCGCATACGCAAGGAGCGCGGCGCCAGGTGTTCAAGGTTTGGTGAGCATCCAGTAGGCGATGAAACCGAACCCGATGGCAGTATACACGACGCTGATCCACCAGCCGTACTTCAGGACCATCGCACGGCGTTCTGCAGGGCCCACCTTCGGCTCTTCTTCGGGCCGGTGGGGGTCGAACTTGTTGAACGCCACGGCCGGTCCGAGCCGGCGCCGAATATCAGGATTGTGTCACTCCTTGGTCTTGCGAAGGAGGCCGATGTACCAAAGAAGGCCCAAGACGCCCGGGGCAAAGAGCAGGACGCTGAACCATGTGGCGCTCCCCGGCTCCAACGAAAAGTACGACGGCTTGCCCCAGTCTTGCCCGAACGAGTCGGTCGCCGTGCACTTGACGCGCACTTCGTATGGGGTGGACGAAAGGGAATGGGTGTATGCGTTGTTCTCTACGTGCCATTGTACATAGCCCGGCTCGCCTGCGACGAGCCGCACCTGTGCTTGCAGGTCCGTGGTGCCCGTGATGTCGCGATCGGCCGACCAGTGCACGACCTCTGCGCCCCACCCGAAGACCTGCTTGGGATGGCCTGAATCGAAGTCGATGCCCGCCTCCAGATCCAGCCATTGATCCGCCCCCCGGTCCGAGAGCCGGGCCAGGATCGACCAGGTCGGGCAGACCCCGACCGCCTCGGGCGAAAGCCCGCGCAGGCTGACCTGAGCG